>DASUXX010000267.1:0-2153 GCA_036377755.1 Gemmatimonadaceae bacterium | reverse complement strand
ATCTCCGAGCATGCAGGATCTGGAGCGAGGGATCGAGGCGATCGCGATTGAAGTAGAGCGCATCTCCGAAGGCCAGCGGTTTGTTACGAAGCTCCTTGCCGAAGGCAATGGCTCAGTGGCCGCGCTTGGGAGCCGAGCAGTCGAACCCGCTCAGAAAGCAGGACAGTAGCCACGCCTTTTCTTTCTTAGATTCTCAGGCCATGATGCGATGGCCGACGAAACGAGAGGTCTGGATAGGATCCACGCTCCTCGCTGCAATTCTGGTCTGGAGCGGCCGCTTCTTCGTAAATCCGGATGGCATCAGCTATCTAGACCTCAGCGACAGCGTACAAGCCGGGCGATTTGCAGATGCAGTAAATCTGCACTGGAGCCCGGCTTATCCGTATCTGCTGGCTCTTTGGCTCTCCCCGTTATCTCCAGGATCCCCATGGGAATCCACCGCCGTTCACATCCTGAACGGCGTTTTGTTTCTCGGCGCACTCCGCGCGTTCGATTTCTTTCTCGACGAGCTCGAGCGATCCCAGCCTCAATCAAGCCGCCACGCGCTTCGATTGGATACCCGCGGAGGACGATTCGCAGCCTACGCGATTTTCCTCTGGTGTGCGCTCGTGCTGGTCACGATACGAGCGGTGACGCCCGATATGCTCGTGACTCTCCTCGGATTTACTGCAGCGGGTTTATTCGTTCGAATCAAATCGGATCGTGCAGGCAGAGGCCCGTTCGCTGCACTGGGACTGACGCTTGGACTCGCGGCGCTCGCGAAAGCATTCATGTTCCCGGTCGCGGTATTGATGATCGCGATCATGTTGATCGGCACTCGTCGAGCTCGGCTGCTTCTGTTAACAATCGCTTTCTTCGCTGTCACGGTTGTTCCACAGGTTGCCGCTCTTTCGATTAAGAGCGGCAAGCTCACGATTGGCGAGAGCGCGCGGATTGTGTACCTGCTCAAGGTGAATCGCATTCCGAAGCTCGGGGAAGGGATTGTCTACTTTCCCACCGATACGCCTGACCGTACATATCCGCTGTGGGATGACCCTGCCGCGCTGTACTCGGGAATGGCCGTTCGATTCGACGTCGCAGATCAGTTGAACGCGACTCGAAATAATCTCGTAACGCTCGCTGGTCTCGGTCTCAAAATTCTAGCGCCGCTGTTAATCGTAGTTGCACTTCGCGATCGAAAGTCCCGAATGACGAATCGCTCACTTGTTGCAATTGCCTCGCTGGTTCTTGCGACATACCTGCTTCTCTTCACCGAAGCACGCCTTGTCGGATTCTGGATTGCACTGCTTGTGGCTGCAGCACTCGCAGGTATCACTTTGAGCGAGGGTAAACTCAAACACGAAGCCGGACGCGGATTTATTCATGTCATCACGTTAGTGTCGGTCATTTCATTTGTCACGTACGTGATCGATCAGGCATTTTCATCGAGGCCCGATCGCGGATTGAATGGTCGTAACGTGAGCGCACAGGTCGCCAGTGCAGTAAACCGCGCGTGCATTCCGCCCGGCTCAAGGATCGCACTCGTCGGCGATGAATCGGACATATACTGGGCGCGACTGGCACGAGTACAGATTGCTGCCCAGATTCCGCTTCGCGCTGCGGACGGGTACATGTCGCTTCCACCGGACGCGCTCTCGAGGATCAACGAGCAATTCGCGTCGGTCGGGGCAAGAGGCATTGTTGCATCGTGGGTCGACACACCGCCGCGAATGAATGGCTGGATTCAGGTCGACAACTTCAGGATTTTCAGTTTCAACAGAGACACGACATCGATCAATGGACGGATACGTACGCTCGACTGTCGCTGACGGCATCGCGACGATTACGTTCTTTCACCCAAAAAGCAATTCACTCCCGGGCGTATTGCTTGCTGACCTGGCGCGCGCCGTTCGCGAAGCAGGTGAGAATCCCGATGCGCGCGTAATTGTTCTACGCAGCGACGGCGAAAGCGCCTTCTGTGCAGGTGCATCGTTCGCCGAGCTCCAGGCAATACACGATGCGGCTAGTGGAAAGAAATTCTTCATGGGATTCGTACATCTGATCCTTGCGATGATTCGTGCGCCGAAATTCGTCGTGACTCGTGTTCACGGAAAAGCAGTCGGGGGCGGGGTTGGAATCGTAAGCGCGTCTGATTTTGCAATTGCGGCGCGGGG
>DASUXX010000266.1:0-9369 GCA_036377755.1 Gemmatimonadaceae bacterium | reverse complement strand
GCAAGCTGAACACGCCTGAAGCTTCCGCGCCCGCGCTCCTCGTCATGTATTTCTTCAGTTGCACCAGAGAGGCTTACACGCACAGCTCCCGGTGGGTGACGGTCGATCGACGGCATGATACGGCGCATGTGCCAGCCGTTTGTCACCATTCTCCAGGGCACGCCTCGATCCTTTAGCGAATCGACGAGAGCATTCCATTCGGGATGAATCGTTGGCTCGCCACCTGTGAAGCTGCACGTCACATCCCCGAACAAGTCGCGTGCTTCACCCACTATCCGCTCGATGAGAGAAAGCGGAATCGCGCGCACTTCCGTGACATCATCACGAATGCAGTGCGGACAGCGAAGGTTGCAGTGGCGGGTGAGAGCGAATCCCAGGAGCATGAATAAGTTCTTTGAAACAAGAAAGGCCCCGCCATGATGGCGGGGCCTTCCGGTTAAGGCAAGTTATTTCTTCGTGAGAAGAGCTTCGAGTCTGGCAATTCTCGCCTCGAGATCGGCGATCTTCGCATCCTTCGATTTCAGCTCAGCAGCGAATTCCTTCCTCATGGTCGCCGTGCGCGCCTCGAGCGCTCTGACACCGGCCAGGTTCACACCGTCGAGGTCGCTCATGTTGATGCCTTTGTCATCGCTGTTGAACGGGAAGGCCTTGAAGAAATCCTGAGCCATCGGCCCGATATGGCTTCTCTTGTAAGGATCATCCCGGTAGTTGTAGAGGCTCACCGGAATCGAACGGATCTTTCTCAGAACATCTTCGTTGCTGACGTTCCGGAAGTTTTCCTTGGCGTTACGATCCGAGATGACGGTAAATGAAGTTGCGCTCGGGTCCAGCTTGACGCCAAGCGTGGTCGTCGCATTGGTGTAGAATCGGTACCCACCAGCGTAGCGAGCGCTGAACTGGTTGTTCGCAGATGCTTCGACCGAGTCTGTCGTCGACTCGTCGCCGATTACGAACGCGCCGTCGTGGCCGTTTGCAGACGCGCGGTGCCCGAGCGCTACGCAGTAGTCGCAGTCAGCAGTGACCTTGTACCCGATCGCAACCGATCCTTGGCCGTTTCCAGCGACACAGTTACCAGAGCCATTGATCGAACCGGTCGTATTCGTGTATCCAATTGCCACCGACCCGAAGCCGCAGGCGTTGTTGAGAGCCCCCGCTGTGAATGCCGCGGTGCCTGCGGCCTCATTACTAGATCCAAATGCAACAGCGCTCTGCGCTGTTGCCTTGCTCTGATCGCCGAATGCGAAGGCAGCGAATTGGGATGCAATGGTGAGATTGCCGCCGGCCCACGAATAAAACCCAATGTTCGCCTCATCCCAGTAAGTTCCTGCGCCGCCATCGTCTGTCCCGCCGGCGCGGAATGCTGCCTTGAAAGGATGCCACATCATTCGATAGCCGGGCCCACTGGCGGGAATGATTCCGATGCCGAGCTCACCGATTGCGACGACACCACCCGCGGAGTCCACGCGAAAGCGGTCACCCGGAGGCGATCCCGAGCGAAGACGAAGAAGAATGTCCGACTGAGCCGATGCCTCGCGCGGTATCATCGCTGAGCCCGCGAGCAGTAAACTGGCCGTCAGGAGAACGCTGCGGAAAAAGCGCGACGACATGAATGCTCCTTTGGAGTTGAAAGTTTTTGTCTTCATTAGAACGGCACCTGCTGCAGCCTGAACGTGCTGGAGGTCAGACGTCCCAGCGCAACCTGGATGCGTTGTGATACGGACACGTTGCCGTTCAGCGCGTAAGTGCCCGTCACGTTGATCCGCGGAACAGTTCCTCTGATCGTCCGTGCTATGCCAGTGAGTACAAGCGAACCGGAAGAGCTGTTGATGGCGCCGTTGAACGTCGTCGCGACATCGCCCGACGAGGTCATGTTGAACGCGCCCAGAGACAGTGTCGGAACCACTCCTCCAGGAGTCACATCATCGACGGTAATTCCGGCGACGCTCTCGTTTTGAGTCAGCAGCGGATATATCGACGGAGTGTCATTGATCAGAATCGAGTCCGTCGGCTCGGGCTTGATCGAGTCCGGAAGCCAGTTGTAACCGTTCGCATAATTGGTCACGCCCGCTGCCCCGGTCCACAATCTCGTGATCGGTTTCACGAATACCGTGAGCTTGCCGATCTTGAGCCCGGCCTGCGCAATGACTGTCACGTTGCCGGTTCGGAGCGGATTGATGAGACCGTTCGCATCCACCGTTGCGCGAGTGGTGTCGCTCACAGACCAGGTGATCGGTCCCGCTGAAGGATCGATGGTGCCGTTCGCATTGCGAACCGTATAGGTAGCCTGCTTGTTATCAGGCGGCCTCAGCTGGCTCACCTGGATATCGATGTATCCCTCAGGTCTCGGCACCTGCGTATACACGAGCAGCAGGAAGCTGAACGTCTCGACGCTCGAAGGCATGTTCAGCTGCCACGTCTTGGGAGCAGTTACGGCGAATTGTGGAAGAACCGTGCTGTACTTGTAATACGGCTGGTTCATTCCGGTGAATGTCCCGACACCATCACCGACAACCGTGATGCTGCCTGTACCGGATGTCACCGTTGGTCCTGACGAAAAGAAAACCTGAACACCGTCGGCATCCGGAGCGTTAGCCCCGGTTGTATCCTTGGTGCCCATTGGCTGGGGAATCAGGTTGCGCACGGTAACGTCGAACGTGAACGCCCCGGTGCCCGAGTTGTAATTCACATTGCTCGACTTGACCGCAACGAACTGATCCTGCCCGCCGATCAGAATGTTGCTTGCATTCGAACCGGATGCTTCCTCCTCCGGTCCGGCAGAGGGCGCGGTGCACGTCACCGTTCTTTCGGCTACGACTGCATTGCAACTCAGCACCGCGACGACCGCACTTTTGTCGGCATCCTTCGGCGCCGCACTGTTTGTCTTTGACGACGGGGAGGTTGGCACATCCTCGCTGCACGCCACAGCGACCGCGGCAAGCAACACCGCAGATCCAACCAGGATTTTTCCTCGGAGATCACTTTTCATGGCACGACGGTAGAACCGCTGCCACCGGTTCCACCTCCTCCAGGGATCTCGTTACCGCCGCTCTGCAGAGTGAGATCGCTCAATCGCGGCAGAGTCTCGATTGCAGGAGCAATCCACTCGCGGCGTACATGACTGTTCGTTGATTTTTCGGCGTGCTCACAACCCACTGCTGGCCCTGACTTTCGCTCCTTCATAAACCTCCCCATGGGCACAAGCCTTCACAGCAGACAACACTGGAAAACGAGTCGTCTGTCCGGAGGGTGCGTTAATGAGGGGCTATTTTGTCAGTTGAGGCGATCTATTGCAACACAAACATTTTGATATTTGCAATTTGTTACTGAATCGTCAGTAACGATGGGCGACAGCTAGGTTTTCTCGACGATGAGGTTGCGCGACTTCATGTCGCCAATCACTCGATCCATGTCGCGCTCGGCCTCTTCCGCGGCTACGTCATATTGCGCGGTGAGAGAGCTGAGGATCTGCTCGCGTGACTCGCCTTTCTCCAACGCCGCCCACACAATCGCCGCCGTCTCGTTCAGGCGATAATAGCTCTTGTCGTTCAGGTTGAGGAGCACAGCTTCACCCGACAGGTGAGCAGCGAGTACATCGGGTGAAGGTTCCAATGACATGCGTCGGTCTCTTTGCTGATGTTGTCAGGGCAGGATCGCGGCAGGACGCTGCGCATCGCCGCCGCCGATCTCAATCGGATGAACAACAGAAGGATTGGCAGGATCGACCCAGTACATCGCACCTGTCGTTCCTGTAAATCGCACGAACACCAGTCGTCCATCAGGCAGCCAGGATGGAGCCGCTCCATCGACGAGCTTTGTTGCGCTCGCTCCGGTCGGATCAGTAATCCAGATCTCGTTAGTGCCGGATCGCGTTGTATGAAACGCAATCGTGCCCGCAGAATTCCACACAGGGCTGACTTCGGTGCTCGTCGTATTCACAGGTGACGGCATGCGCGTCGCAATTGTGCCAAACGAGTTCTGTATCCAGATATCGGGTGAGCCGCCGACTGCATTCGATGACAGAATCACTTTGTCGGAGCCCGGCGACCATGACGGGCTGATCTCGACTGCACCGGTGTTGTTCGAGACGTCGTCGACGAGGCCGCCGTTGGTTCCATCGTTGTTGAAGTACGCTGCACGCGGCAATCCCGACTGCCATGTGATGTAAACAACACGATTTCCATTCGGCGAAAGCACAGGATCCTGCTCGGCATAGCTCGTATTGGTGAGCTGTGTCTCCACAGACGTTCCGACGTTCATGCTGTAGATGTCGAACGTGGTACCGTTGCGCGCGGACGCGTACACGAGACGATTGCCAACACGTGATGGATGCTGATTGTCCGAGCCGGCACTCGTGAGCTGCACTTTGTCACCGCCGTCGATTGCCGCCTGCCAGATCTGACGAGTTGTTCCGTTGAACCAGTCAAAGACGATCAGCGGTGGCTGCGCAACCGTGATCGCCTTCGATCCCGATCGTGCACTCGAAGTCGCATTGATGGTTACTGCGCCGATCTTCAGGAGCTTGATCGTTCCATCAGAATTCACTTGTCCAGCATCTGCCGGTGTCACGGTTAGAGTCACCGACGAAGAGGGCAGTGTAATTCCATCCTGTACGACGGTAACCGTAATCGTCTCACTCCGTTCGAGACGCCCGCTGACATTTACAACGAGTGCCGAGAGCGCAGTTCCAGTCGCGTTGAATGTCACGCTCTGACCAGTGACACCATTCAGTGTTGCGGTCAGTGTATTCGGACCTGCAGCGCTGCCGAGTGTCCAGCTTCCAACCGTTGCGATTCCATTCGCATCGGATGTCGCAGTGCCTCCGGTAATGCTGCCGCCTCCTGTCGCAGCTGCGAAAGTGACTGTGGCGCCGGCAACCGCATTTCCATTTGCATCAGTGACTTTTACCGACGGAGCAACCGCGACTGCTGTACCCGATGTCGCATTCTGATTGTTGCCTGCGTTGATAGCGATTGACGCGGCAGGTCCGGGAGTTCCAGTTGCAGTGAACGTGACGGGAGGCAGCGATCCTGATGATGCGGTCAGCGTGTTGGTTCCCGCGACGGTTCCGAGCTTCCAGCTGCCGACGGTTGCGATGCCGCTCGCATTGGACGCGACTGTTGCGTTGGTAACCGATCCGCCTCCACCGGTAACCGTGAATGTGACGCTTGCGCCCGCCACGATATTTCCGTTTACGTCGGTGACCCGGACTGATGGGGCCGTCGCGACATCTGCTCCGGCGATCGCAGTCTGGCCATTGCCCCCTACTATAGTAAGGGCCCCTGCTGAGCCAGCGGTGCCGGTCGCGTAGAATGTGACAGGAGAGCCAGTCAACGACCCGGAGGTTGCTGTCAGAGTATTGGGACCTGCTCTGGTTCCGAGGGTCCTCGATCCAACAGTTGCGATTCCCGAGGCATCCGTCGTTGCATTGCCGCCCGTAACAGAACCGCTCCCACTTGCAACAGCGAAGCTCACCGCGATTCCTGCGACGGCATTGCCTCTCGAATCAGTGACCTTCACCGAAGGTGCAATCGCCACAGCAGATCCTGCTGCCGCGGTTTGTCCGGTCGATGAAGGATTTGCCATTGCAATCGCAGCGGCGGGGCCGGCAATACCGGTTGCATTGAACGTGACCGATCCGGACACACCGACTGCTCCCGCAGTGAGTGTGTTTGCGCCTGCAGTGTTGCCGAGTATCCAGCTTCCAATCGTTGCGATTCCGGATGCATCAGTGGCTGTTGCAGCACCGGTTATCGTTCCGCCTCCGCTGCCGATGAAGAAGTTCACCGTCGCGCCATTAATAGGATTTCCATTCGCGTCGAGAACCTTTATCGATGGCGGCGTTGCGACTGCCGTTCCTGCAATTGCTGTCTGCCCATCGCCACCGTTGATCACGACTGAGCCGGGTGCGCCCGCCGTTGCAGTCGCGCTAAACGTCACGACAAGATCGGTGGCTGCATTCGTTGTCTCGAATGCAAAAGCTGTTGGAACTACCACGGTCGCAGTGAGGGAGTTCGGACCGGCGATATTGCCCAGCCGCCAGCTTCCAACTGTTGCAACTCCGTCGGCATTCGTTGTCTGTGCGGCCCCGGTGATCGAGCCACCACCCGATGCGATGGCGAAAGTCACGGATGCGCCGGAGACAGGATTTCCGTTGGCGTCCGTGACTTTTACGGACGGCGGATTCGCGACAGTCGCTCCAACTACAGCGCTCTGCCCATTCGATGCGGAGTTTGCGACGGTGAGCTGCGCGGCCGGGCCTGCAACAAAGCTGACCGTTGCCGTGCTCGACAGGATGGAACCCCCAATCGAAGCCGACACCACCGCCTGACCGGCGGCGGTGGATGACGTGAGAGCAGCTGTGTAGGTCCCATTGGTTGCGTCTGTGACGGGTCCAATGGTGCCTCTTGAAGTCGTGATGGAAACAGCGCCGCCACTCTTGCCGAGTGCCGCGCCTGTCTCATCCTTGAGCGTTACCGTGATCTGCGTGGTTGTCTTGCCGTCAGCGACGATCGACGACGACGCGGCTGCAACCGTGGAGAGCTGGGCCGATGCGACAGGCCCGGAACCAGGGCCCGTAGATGAGTCGCAGCTGATTGAAAATACGAGAAGCGCCGCGAGAGAAGCGGCGGCTTTCCGTGCAAGATTAGTCTGGTGTCGGGGAGGCATCGATGCAGGATGGTCGCGCAGGAATGCGGCGAAGTGCAATCGTAGTAGCGGGATAGATACGCGGCAAGAAAAAATTTCTGTTACTTTGGTGCGAATGCCGGAATTCAGACTCTATAACACGATGTCGCGGTCGATCGAGCCGCTCGTGCCGTCAGACGGAGTGATGGTGCGCATGTACACGTGCGGCCCCACCGTCTACAATCCCGCACACCTCGGCAACTTCAGAACCTTTCTGTTCGAGGATCTGCTGCGTCGCGCAATTGCGCTCAACGGATGGAAGGTTCAGCAGATCATGAACCTCACCGATGTCGATGACAAAATCATCAAGCGCGCTGCCGAGAAGTCGCTGACGATCAATGAGGTTACGGAGCCGGTGATCGAAGTCTTTCACAACGATCGCCGATATCTCCGCATTCAGGATGCCGAGCAGTATCCGCGTGCGACTGAGCACATCAGGGAAATGATCGATCTGGTTCAGTCACTGATGGACAAGGGAATTGCATATCAGGCTGAAGACGGATCGGTCTACTATGCCATCGACCGCTTCGAATCGTATGGAAGGCTGTCGCGACTGGATACCCGTGAAATCAAAAGCGGCGCGCGAGTAGCACAGGACGACTACTCGAAAGAGAACGCGCAGGATTTTGCACTCTGGAAAGCAGCGAAGGATGAAGACGAGGCGACGCATGCAGCGTGGGATTCTCCGTGGGGCAGGGGACGTCCCGGCTGGCATCTCGAATGCTCCGCGATGGCAATGCGCTACCTCGGCACTACGATGGACATTCACTGCGGCGGAGTCGATCTCGTGTTTCCGCATCACGAGGATGAGATCGCCCAGTCAGAGGGAGCAACCGGCGAGCAATTCTCACGGTTCTGGTGCCACGGTGAATTCTTGTTGACCGATGGCAGCAAGATGGCGAAGCGCGTAGGCAATGTTGCAACAGTCGCTGACTTGAGAGATCAGGGTGTATCTGCGGCTGCATTCAGGGCGTTTGTATTCTCGACTCATTACAGAAAGCAGCTCAATCTCTCTGCAGATGCCCTGGAGTCGGCCATCGAAGGTGTGCGTCGTGTCGGGGATTTTGCTGATCGGCTCGGGACCGCAACAGGCGGAACACCTGAGCTCGCGGCTGCCGCAGATCGCCTCGAGAAAGAGGCGTCAGAAGCGTTGTTCGATGATCTCAACGCGCCACTCGCAATGGGCGCGTTGTTCACGTTCATCCGCGCGGCAAATGCAGAGCTCTCGAGAAATGGAAATGACATCGCTGCACTCGCACGGGCGCGTGAGGCATTCGAGAAGATCAATGGTGTGCTCGACATCATTCCGGAGCGCGAGACCGTCGATGATGCGGGAGAGATCGAGGCTCTCCTGGCAGAGCGAAGAGCGGCGCGAGAGAAGCGTGACTTTGCGCGGTCAGACGCGATCAGGGCCGAGCTCGAATCCCGGGGGATCGAGATCAAGGATGGGCCGACGGGAACATCCTGGAAGCGGGTTCGTTAGATCGTCGCGTCTATTCTCGCAGGTAGTGACCGAAGCAGCTCCGAGCGATCCTGGCGCACGAATTCACACGAAAAAAAGCGAATTAGAACCTTTTGAGGGGTAGAACCTGTCGCGACTGCCAGAACTAAAACAAAAAAATGTTGTTCGTTCTGGCGCAGCGAAACATTCTCTCCCGCTCGAAGTTTCTAATTCGCTTTTTTTCGTGTAAATCCGTGCGCCGAGATCGCTCGGAGCAGCTCCGGAAGATGATGACGAACCCCTTGTATGGGTTCCTCTAAATCTGGTATAATTGTAGGCTTGCGTAGAATCGCTGTTGCTGACGTAGCTCAATTGGCAGAGCAGCTGATTTGTAATCAGCAGGTTGGGAGTTCGATTCTCCCCGTCAGCTCTGCCAAATGGGTCGGGTGCATGTCTTGCTCCGGGTTCCAGGCGGCTGGTTTTACGGGATCTGGGTGGGGTACCCAAGCGGCCAACGGGAGCAGACTGTAAATCTGCCGGCTTATGCCTACGAAGGTTCGAATCCTTCCCCCACCATTGTAGTTGGAGGGATGGATTTTTTTGTCGGTGTTTGCGGGAGTAGCTCAGTTGGTAGAGCACTAGCCTTCCAAGCTTGTGGCCGCGGGTTCGAGTCCCGTCTCCCGCTCTATGGTGCAGCAGCTGGCAACTGGCTGCTGGCAGTGCAAAAGCAGGATCTTTCGTGCAGGTGTTTTGCCAGTCGCAAGTAGCCAGTAGCAAGCGTCCGCAGTTTTGCTCGCGTAGCTCAGTCGGTAGAGCACACCCTTGGTAAGGGTGAGGTCATCGGTTCAATCCCGATCGCGAGCTCTTGCAGTAGAAGTACAAAATTCAGGAAACCTCACAGGGCAAACGAAATGGGCAAAGCGAAATTCGAGCGGAACAAGCCGCACGTGAACGTTGGAACGATCGGCCACGTCGATCATGGCAAGACCACTCTTACTGCAGCGATCACTGCGATCCAGGCAAAGAAGGGACTTGCCCAGACCGTTGCCTTCGACCAGATCGACAAGGCTCCAGAAGAGCGTGAGCGCGGCATCACGATCGCTACCGCTCACGTGGAGTACGAGTCGGAGAAGCGTCACTACGCCCACGTCGACTGCCCGGGCCACGCCGACTATGTGAAGAACATGATCACGGGTGCGGCACAGATGGACGGTGCGATCCTCGTGGTATCGGCAGCAGACGGC
>DASUXX010000265.1:0-2598 GCA_036377755.1 Gemmatimonadaceae bacterium | reverse complement strand
GCCGTCTGCTGCCGATACCACGAGGATCGCACCGTCCATCTGTGCCGCACCCGTGATCATGTTCTTCACATAGTCGGCGTGGCCCGGGCAGTCGACGTGGGCGTAGTGACGCTTCTCCGACTCGTACTCCACGTGAGCGGTCGCGATCGTGATGCCGCGCTCTCTCTCTTCTGGAGCCTTGTCGATCTGGTCGAAGGCAACGGTCTGGGCGAGTCCCTTCTTTGCCTGGATCGCAGTGATCGCAGCGGTAAGAGTGGTCTTTCCATGATCGACGTGGCCGATCGTTCCAACGTTCACGTGCGGCTTGTTCCGCTCGAATTTCGCTTTGCCCATTTATGTAATTCCTCTGTATGTTTTTTTCTTTGTGTCTCTGATGACTCTGTCGGCGCGCGAAGCGCCGCCCTCTGCTATCTCGTCGAAGGCCGGTAAACTATGCCTTCACTTTCGACATAATCTCCTCGGCCTTCGACTTCGGAACCTCTTCATAGTGAGAGAATTCCATCGAGTAAACCGCTCTTCCCTGCGACTGCGAACGGAGCTTGGTCGAATAACCGAACATCTCCGACAGCGGAACTGAAGCAGCGATGACCTGCGCTTCGCCACGCTGCGTCATTCCACCGATCTTTCCGCGGCGCGATGACAAGTCGCCGAGGATGTCGCCCATGTAATCGTTGGGGCAGACGACTTCGACGTTCATGATCGGCTCGAGAATGACCGGGCTGGCTCTCTTCACCGCTTCCTTGATCGCCATCGAGCCCGCGATCTTGAACGCCATTTCGCTCGAGTCGACATCGTGGTACGAGCCGTACACCAGCTCCGCCTTTACGTCGACCATCGGATAGCCTGCGATGACGCCGTTCTCGAGAGCTTCGCGCATTCCGTTCTCGGAAGGTGCGATGAACTCACGCGGAATCACACCGCCGACAATCTTGTCCTCGAACACGAATCCTTCACCGGGCTTTGCTGGCTCGATGTTGATGACGACGTGTCCGTACTGACCCTTCCCACCCGACTGGCGAACGAACTTTCCTTCGACCTTCTCGACGCGCTTCTTGATCGTCTCGCGATATGCAACCTGCGGACGTCCGATGTTCGCATCGACCTTGAACTCGCGCTGCATGCGGTCGACGATGATCTCGAGGTGAAGCTCACCCATTCCGGAGATGATCGTCTGCGCAGTCTCGGGATCGGTGTGCACGCGGAACGTCGGGTCTTCTTCCGACAGCTTCTGCAATGCAATTCCGAGCTTGTCCTGGTCTGCCTTTGTCTTCGGCTCGATAGCGACGTCGATAACCGGGTTCGGGAACTTCATCGCTTCCAGAATTACCGGCTTGTCCTCGTCGCACATCGTGTCGCCTGTGCGCGTGTCCTTCAAGCCGATTGCTGCAGCGATGTCACCAGCGCGCACTTCTTCGATCTCTTCACGCTTATTGGCGTGCATCTGAAGAAGACGGCCGATGCGCTCGCGCTTGTCCTTGGTCGAGTTGTACACGTGCGAGCCTGACTTCAACACGCCCGAGTAAACACGGAAGAACGTCAGCTTACCGACGTACGGATCTGTTGCAATCTTGAACGCGAGTCCTGCGAACGGCGCATCGTCGGAAACTTCGCGGGTTTCCTTGTGCGTGTCGTTGTGCGGAGTGTGTCCCTCGATTGCAGGCACGTCCTTGGGCGACGGCAGGAAGTCGATGACTGCATCGAGCAGCGCCTGCACGCCCTTGTTCTTGAACGATGCGCCGCAAAGAACCGGCACGATGAAACCGCCGACAGTCGCCGAGCGAATCGCATGGCGGATCTCGTCGTTGGTGAGCTCTTCACCCGAGAAATATTTCTCGATCATCGCATCGTCGTGCGTGACTGCTGCTTCGATCACTTCATGACGAGCCTTCTCGACAGCTTCCTTATAGATGTCGGGAACGTCGACGACCGTGAATGTCTTGCCGAGCGTTTCCTCGTCGAAGATGTACTGCTTGCGCTCGATGACGTCGATGTGGCCCGTGAACAGCTCGCCCGATCCAACAGGAAGCTGAATCGGATACGCATCCTTGGTGAGACGGTCGCGGATCATCTGGAGGCAGCGATCGAAGTTCGCGCCGACGCGGTCCATCTTGTTTGCGAAGATGAGGCGCGGAACGCGATAGCGATCTGCCTGGCGCCACACCGTTTCAGTCTGGGGCTCTACGCCTGCGACTGAATCGAGAAGTGTGACTGCACCGTCGAGCACGCGGAGTGAGCGCTCGACTTCGACGGTGAAGTCGACGTGGCCCGGGGTATCGATGATGTTGATGCGATACTCGACGCCGTTGCGTGTCCAGAATGCAGTCGTTGCGGCGGACGTGATCGTGATGCCGCGCTCCTGCTCCTGTTCCATCCAGTCCATCGTCGCGGTGCCTTCGTGCACCTCGCCGATTTTGTGGGACTTACCGGTGTAGTAGAGGATGCGCTCGGTGGTGGTCGTCTTACCGGCATCGATGTGAGCCATGATGCCGATGTTGCGATATTTCTCGAGCGAGGTTTCGCGAGCCATTTATGGTCCTGAGGTGCGCCGGGGGGAGCGGGTGTTCGTGTGAAATCGGAAGGTCCTGCAATTGCCGTTCA
>DASUXX010000264.1:0-14738 GCA_036377755.1 Gemmatimonadaceae bacterium | reverse complement strand
AACAGATTGTAGCATGTCCGCGCGGTAAAACGGTTTTCCGACTCCGGCTGTCTACGCGGGTATGGTCACCGCTCCAGAGGCGCAGGAAATGAAGCTCTGTCCCGGGCGGATGTTCGGCGACATCCGCAAGACGTACGTCGGTAATCAGGTGCGGTTGACTGAGACCCTGTGTCCTCCCGGTCTCAGAGCCCCCCGACATACTCATGAGCTTTTCCTCTTCTGCTTCATGATCGAGGCGGGTTCACTGAAAAGCTCGGAAAGAGGATGCGAGAGCGCACGCGGTTCACTCTTTTCACGCGCTGCGGGCTTTTACGATCAAAGTCACTTCTCGAGAACTCTCAGGAAAGTCGTCGGACTCTTCGGCAGTATACCGAAGCTCGTTCCCTCGGCGCTAATCCGGCACCAATGGACCGGCTGGTTGTTTCGATAGTCCAAGACTCCGCGTTATGCTCGTGCTATCAATGAGCGAATCCATATGAAAAGACTCCTTCTGATTCCGGCGGTCTTAGCCGTCACTGCCTGCGCGTCGACAAATGCGAATCGCGTGAGAAGCTTCGAGCGCGATGCGACCGAGATCCGGAACGCGCTCCGCATTCCCGGCATGTCGGCGGCCATTCTTGAAAACCAGAAAATTCTCTGGACGCGCGCTTTCGGATACGCCGACGTCGAGAATAAAGTGCCTGCGACGCCGGAGACGCTGTACAGTATTGCGTCAGTCACTAAGACATTCGGCTCGACGCTGCTCATGCAGCTCGTGGAGAAAGGGCGGGTATCGCTCGACGAGCCGATTGCTGACTATCCACGCTCGAGCGAATCAGAGGAAATCACCGACAAGCGTGTGAAGATCCGTCACATTCTCAGCCACACGTCTGATGGCACACCAGGTGAGGAGTTCAAATACAACGGGGCGCGCTATGACATGATCACCAGTGTCATCGAGAAGAAATACGGCGCCCCGTTTCGCGAAGTCATTGCGCGACAGATTCTGGATCCACTTCACATGAACGAGAGCGTGCCGGGCCACAACGTGATCAATACCCCCGAGCTGGCACGCCGTTACGCGCCGGCGCTCGCACATTTCGCTAAGCCCTACGCGTTCTACGGCAACGGCGAAGTCGTGGACGCAACCTATCCCGGCAGAAACATCGGTGCGTCGGCAGGCCTCATTACCAATGTGAAAGACCTCGCGAAGTTCGACATTGCCATCGATCGTCACATCCTCCTCAAGAAAGAAACGCAGCAGCTCGCGTGGACGCCGTTCGTGTCGAATTCAGGAAAGACACTGCCGTACGGATTGGGATGGTTCGTCGAGAATTACCGCGGTGAGCGACTGGTATGGCATAGCGGTAACTGGGGTTCCGGTTTCTCCGCACTCTACTTCAAAATACCGGCGAGAAATCTCACACTGATTCTTCTCGCGAACAGCGAAGCACTGAGCGACCCATTCTGGGTTCCGGGCCAGACGAACCCCTTCGCATGCTCCTTTCTCCGGCACTTCGTCTTCAAAAGCGACGACCCTTGTGAACAAGCCGCAGACTCGGCGGTCAGCACATGGGTGAAAGGACGGGCCGAGCATGCGGAGCCGACGATCGCGCTGGACGAATCGGTGCTGGCATCATACGCCGGTGAGTACGGTGAAAAGGGAAAGCGCACCTACACTGTCACTCGCGAGGGAACGCGCCTCTTCATCAACATTCCGACAAGAGACGATCGACTGGAAATGTTTGCATCTCCGAAAGGCGACTTCTTTTTCAAGGTGACGACACCCACGCGCGTGCGCTTCGTGCGCGAAGGCGCAAATGTCACCAGACTGGAATTTCACTTTGGTGAAGGTGAGGAGCCGGTGAAGGCAAACAGGATTCGCTGAGTCGCTCTTGTTGTTCATCAGAGGTCGAGGACACTACGCGCTCTCCGCTGGAGAGCAGGCGCCAGCTCCGCCTCGAACCATGGATGCCGCGCGAACCACGGCTGATTTCGTGGCGATGGGTGAGGAAGCGGAATGAATTCGGGCGCATACTCGCGCCACGATTTCACCGTTTGCGAAAGAGTGGGCTTTGCTCGCTTCCGAAGATAGTGACGCTGCGCATGCAGGCCGACCAGAAGCGTAAGCTCGACCGAAGGAAGCCACGACAGCAGCTGACTGTGCCACAACCTCGCGCATTCGGGGCGTGGCGGCGCATCACCGCCTTTGGCGCGCCCGGGATAACAATATCCCATGGGTATGATCGCGACGCGCGACGCGTCATAAAAAACGCTCGAGTCGATACCCATCCACCGTCGCAGGCGTTCGCCGCTTGGATCATCCCATGGAATCCCTGTCTCGTGCACGCGCGCGCCCGGCGCCTGTCCAACAATCAGGACGCGTGCAGTTTCCCGAGCTTGAATAACCGGCCGTGGACCCAGCGGGAGGTGCGCCTCGCACACGCGGCATGCGCGCACGGCTGCCAGTAATTGATCGAACGTTGCGTAGTCGCCCGCATCCGTCTTACGAGTCTTCACGGGCGAGGCCGCGTCCGTCGAATATCACGAAGTGTCACCTGCTCGCGCGCAACCGCCGCGACAATTTCTGCTCGAGAACCGCTGCGTCGCTGATTTCGGGAACGCTTGAACCGTATACGAGCGTGACACGTCCACGCCGGGCACGACGCACCAGATCGTCGAGAACTGTTTTCGCTTGCGGAGCACGCAGCTCGCGCAAATATCGAGTCTTGAATTCTTTCCACTTCGACGGATCGTGAGCATACCATTGTCGCAATTCAGTGGATGGTGCGATCTCTTTTGCCCATGCATCGAGATGAGCAGAGGCCTTTGAAACACCGCGCGGCCAAAGCCGGTCGACGAGCACGCGATATCCGTCTGACGGCCGTGCGGCCTCATAAGCTCTCTTGATTGCGATCATCGAGACGTCTCCTGAAGAGTTCAGTGTCATTTGAGGAGACCGTCAGCTCAATGAGCCGGCTGTACTGCTCGATGGGACGCACGTCCGTCCTGACTTCATATACTCAGTCGATAAGTCCCCGCCGCTGCGCGTGAGTGACAGCCTCGAGCCGGTTGTGGGTGCGCAGTTTTCTGTTGATGTGATGCAGGTGGTTGCGCAGTGTCTGTGAAGAAATTTCCAGCTTGGCCGCGATCGTGGAGGGATCATTTCCTTCAGCGAACAGCGCGAGAATCCTGCGCTCTTGTTCGGAGAGTGGCGTTACTGGCGCATGACTGGGCGCGTCGGCAAGCTGTACAACCTGTCTGGCAGCTTCGACCATGCGAGACAGAAGCTCTTCGTTACGATGACGGTCATCGACATCGTGCATCAGCCGTATGAAAAGCTGCCGGCCCGTTCGCTTGTTGTTGAAGACTATCGTAGAGACGTTGACCCATAACGACTGCGAATCGCGAGTTTTGACCTCCAGGTCGAAATTCGGGACGCCGCCCGCGCCATTATCCCAGCTTCGTGTTGGCGCTTCGCGCCCCCCGCCGAGCGCGGCCGTACCCATCGTGTCGCGCGCCTTGAGCACGTCGTCGATGTTGCGATTGAGCACTTCACTCGCCGGGTAGCCGAGCATCTCCTCGGCAGCACGATTCCACGAGCAAATCGCTCCGTCGACGCTCACGGTGTATGCAGCATCGGCCGTATGCTCGAGCAGCTCGAACAACTCGGATTCCAGCATCGCTTCCTCGGTCTGGTCGTTTTAAAGTGACCATTCGGGTACAACCGGGTCACTCGATGGTACAAAAGACCTATTTCGCCCCGCACCCCGCCGACTCAAACTGACCGCGTCGGGAATCTCGTAAACGTTAGATGCCTACCCTGACTCAATCTAAATGCCCTCCCTCCGGCATGATGAGCAAGAGCGTATAGCCTTCCAGCCCCCACTGCGCCGCGCGCTTTCGCTTGCGCTCGTTCCTTTCCTGGTCCTCACACTTCTTCTGTCAGTGATCATTCCGGGGATCGAGGTTGGGAGGGTGACCCAGCTGCTCAGCGAAATCCAGGCTGCAGATCCCGCGAAAGCAATCGCGTACAGGCTCGAAGAAGTCGCGGCCCACGAGCGTCAAAGTCTTCTTGTCAATGCGGCCCTTGTGATCGTCTCGCTGGCGGCGATCGCCACAGTGGTTTCGACATCCGCCCGGGAGCGCAAGCTCGCAGCAGCACTCAAGCGTCGAGTCGAGGAAGAAACGGCCATGGCAGGACTGGCGCGCAGCCTGAGTGAAGCGGTGACACTCGATGACTCAGCGGCACGGATTCTCTACGGAACGACAGCAATCCTGGAAGCGGTTGGAGCATATCTGGAAATCGCCTCGCCCGACTCGGGATTTCTTGAGTTCTCAGTGTTGACTGGAGGAGACAGCGAAGTCCAGCGCCGGGTCTATGAGGCCTTGCCGCCCGTAATGGCAGGGAGCCCGCCGGGGAAGCCCGAACTTATGTACGAGCTGCGCGCCATGGAACGATGGCTTCCTCAGAGCGCCACCCCCGAATGCGTTCATTGTTCAGCGCTCGTAGTGCCGCTTCTCGCGTCGGGAGAGCAGATCGGCGTGCTGGCCCTGCTGCGCGATGCACGAGCCCCGTATTTTTCGGAAAACGAGCGCCGTCAGCTGCGATTGATCGGAGATCTCGCAATTGCGGTGCTGCGCCGGATACATGTTGAGCGAAAGGCATTTCTGGAAATGCAGCAGCGGGCAGCATCAGAGCTTGCACTTCGCGAGGCGGCAGAGGCACTGGCCGGCGCCTTCAGCGTTGAAGATGTTTCGCGGCAGATCGCTCAGTCCGCACTCGAGGCTACTCATGCACGGGGCGCATTTGTCGAGATAGTGACTACGGGTCATGACGGGTCACCGATGCTGGTTGTTCGTGGTGCCGTCGGAGCCGACGTACCGATTGCCGGGGCGACACGAGCTTATGCCGGGTCACTGAGCGAGCGCGCAATCGACCAGCAGGCCCCGGCAATCGTAACTGACATGGAGAAAGAGTATCCGTCGAGCGCCACACTGCCTGCGATCGGCAAACCCGGACACGCGATGATCCTGCCGATCAAGGATGCGAGTGGACCTGCGGGCGTGCTCTTCATCGTTGGTATTCCTCGAGCAGAGTTTCGCCCGCAGGACTCAGCATGGGCACGCACGGTCGCTCATCTCGCGGCACTCGCGTATGAGAAGGTTCGTCTTCTGGATGAGACACGCGAACGCGGAGAGGAGCTCGAGCGCCTCATGAAAAGTCGGCAGCGGCTGATGCGTGGTTTCAGTCATGATGTCAAAAATCCACTCGGTGCAGCCGATGGATACGCGGATCTGTTGAGTGCAGGGATCTATGGCGACTTGAAAGACGAACAGAAAGAAAGTATTCAGCGCATTCGGCGGTCCATTCGTCGCGCGCTCGATTTGATAGACGACCTGCACGAGCTCGCACGCGCCGAGACAGGAACGTTGTCGATACGGAATGAATTCGTCGATGTCGTCGATCTCGTCGAAAGAAGCGGCGATGAGTACAGGGGCGCGGCCCACGCAGCGGGCCTGCCGCTGACTATTGAAGTTGCAGATGATATTCCGGTCGTTGAGACAGACGCAGCGCGCGTGTCGCAGGTGGTGAGCAACCTGATCTCGAACGCGATCAAGTACACGAAGAGCGGATCGATCAAGCTTCGCGTGTGCAAGTATCCTTCGAGGGCGGTTCGAAACATCGCTTCCTGGATCGATATCGAAGTCGCCGACACGGGAATCGGTATCCCCGCTGACAAGCACGAGCAGATATTCGAGGAGTTCAGCCGGCTCAACACGACTGACAGGCCAGGCGCGGGTTTGGGGCTGGCGATCAGCAAGCGTCTCGCGGAAGCATTGGGCGGCCAGATCATTCTGACGAGTGAAATCGGCCGCGGATCGACATTCACCTTTCGGATCCCTGTGACGCCGCCAGAATCGCCGGGTACACCTGTCGTGCCACCGAGTACAATCGCGACCGCGACATCCATGGTGAAAGAGCTATGTCACTGAAAGCAGTCTTTCTTCTGGGCACTCTCAAGAAGAAGAACGTTTTGTCGAACACACACGTGTTGTGTGATGTTGTGGCTGATGTTCTCAGGCAGCAGGAAAACATCGAGAGCGAGATAATCCGGTTGCGCGACTTCGACATCCAGCCTGGCACAAAGACCGAAATCGACAACGACGACTGGCCGGGGATTGTCGAGGAAATGAAAGCCGCCGACATCATCATCTTCGCTACACCAGTCTGGTGGGGAATTCAGTCGTCGCTCATTCAGAGGGCAATCGAGCGACTCGACGAGCTGAACGACGAGCTGCTTGAAACAGGCAGATCCGTCTTTGCCAACAAGGTTGGCGGCATCGTCATTACCGGCGCGGAGGATGGAGCAGAGCACATCATCGGCAACATCCTGAATTTCATGTCGTGGAACGGATTCAGCATTCCTCCGGCACCTTCAGTCTCGTGGCTCGGTGACGCATCGGGCGAGACCCGTGAAAGCATGACGAAGAAGTTCAGCTCAGGATCTATCGGCTCGATGATAAGGACATTCGCGCGGAACGAGGCGCATCTTGCACGTCTCCTGAGAGGATCTCCTTACCCCGCGTCTGACGAGATAGAACACAAGGAAGGAGCGATTGGATACCGGGGCTGACGATGATGCGGAGGCACATTCGGTCGCATTGTCGCCGTTGTTCAAGACCAGCTTAAATCATGTTTTGAGAGCGGCAGAGACCGTATCCTCCTGCCAGTCGCGGCGAAGATCGCGTTGCACAGCGCAGGCGGCGCTGGCGGCAATGCCGGCTCACCAACTCCCGTAACTGGAGAGTCAGACAGTTTCCAATGCACTTCGATTGCGGGTACACGGTCGATGCGCATCAACGGAAAATTCTTGAAGTTCGCTTGCGTCACCCGCCCGTTCTCGATCGTAATCTCCTGACCAAGCGCCTGCGCGAGACCATCGAGCACCGCGCCCTGAACCTGGTTCTCAGCGTTCGAGGGATTGATGATCGTCGGTCCTATGTCGCCTGCGACCCAGACTTTATCGACCTTCACTTTGCCGGCGCGAGTCACAGTCGCCTGAACCACTTCCGCAAAGTAACCGCGATGGCTGAAATAGAATGCGAGTCCCATTCCGGTTCCTCGCGGATGCTTCGTCGCTCCCCATCCTGATTTCTGAGCAACGAGCTCCAGCACGCCGCGAATCCGCACGGGGTCAGCTCCGTTACCGGCTGCAGTGTTGGAGAGAATGTCGAGCCGGAATTGTAAAGGATCCTTGTCCGCCGCGTGGGCCATCTCATCGAGAAAAGACTCTATCGCAAACGCAATCCCGTTGCTGCCTGGCGCGCGCAGGCGGCCAGTCGGAACGCCGAGTGGCATCACCGATGTTTCAATCGTGCAGTTGGGAACAAACCGCGCAGGAAATTCCGAAGCTGAGATTCCGCCCGCGAGAACGAACGAATCTCCTTCACCGAATGATATGAAGTGATCCTTCCAGGCGGTGAGCTTCCCTTCGATGTCTACAGCTCCGGTTAAATAATGAAATCCGGCGGGACGATAGAAATCATGACGCATGTCATCTTCGCGCGACCAGATAAGCTTCACTGCGCCTCCGATCTGCTTGGCAATCGCTGCAGCTTCAACCATTGAATCGACATGCAGGCGCCGCCCGAATCCTCCGCCCGCTCTTACCATATGTATGATGATGTCCTTCTCCGGAACACCAAGCGTGCGCGAAATCATCTCGCGCCCATCAGCTGGAAGTTGAGATCCAGCCCACACCTCGAATTTGCCGTCTTCATAACGCGCCGTGCAATTCTGCGGCTCGAGCGTGGCGTGAGCAACGAACGGATACGTGTACGCCGCATTCACAACCCTGGCTGCACTCTTCAGTGCAGCCTCGACATCTCCGTCGTTGCGAAGCAAGCGTTGCGGCTTCTGCTTCGACAGCTGCTCTGCCATGCTCGCAAATCCAACGGTGCTTTGTTTCGCAGCTGGGCCCTCGTCCCACTTCACCTCGAGTTTCTTTCGCGCTGCGTTTGCCGCGTACCATGTATCAGCAACTATTGCTACGCCGCCGAGGAGTCCGCGGAGATCATTTCCGCCCTCGATGACAAATGCGTTTCTCACTCCAGGCTGGTTCTTGATCTCATCGAGATTTGCGCTGCTCACTTTCCCACCGAATACCGGGCACTTTTCATAAACCGCGTATTTCATATCCGGCACCGATACATCGATGCCGTATAGAGGTTTTCCGGTGAGGATGGCGTGATTGTCGACGCCATGAATTCGCTGGCCGATGATCCTGAAATCCTTTGGATCTTTCAGCCTTACGGTATCGAGCGCCGGTGGAGTAAGAGTCGTTGCCGTCGCTGCGAGCGTGCCATAGCTCAGCCTGCGGTTGGTGGGCTTGTGTGTGACTGAACCTGCTGCCGTGTCACACTCGGACTCTGGCACACTCCATGTTTGTGCCGCGGCTGCAATAAGCATCGCACGCGCGGCTGCTCCGACCTGCCGCATCGTTGTCCAGTTGATCGGGGTCGCCGAGCTGTTGCCGGCCCACTGCTCACTGTACTTGACCGTGTCGAAATCGCCCTGCTCTACCCGAACATTGTTCCATTCGACATCGAGCTCTTCAGCGATCATCATCGGCAGATGCGTCTTCACTCCCTGGCCGATCTCCGGATTCTTCGCGATGATCGTTACGATGTTGTCGGGAGTTATGCGGATGAATGCGCCGAGTGGCGTTTCGGTTGTTTGAGTTGCAGCGAACGCTTCAGCAACGTTGCCGACCCGGCTGATGAAATAGGCACCTATGACAAACCCGCCGCCGGCGATCGCCGTCGATCGCAGAAACTCGCGGCGTGTGAGACTGGATTGATCGGATTCCTTCATCGATCAACCGGCTCGTGTGCACGGTTCGATTCCGTGGCCGGTCCATCCGCATCGGCGCGTCTTGACGCTGAAGCTCTTTTGATTGCCTGACGTATGCGCAGATAGGTTCCGCATCGACACACATTGCCCTGCATGGCGGAGTCGATCTGCTCGTCGGTCGGCTTTGGTGTTTTTGCGAGCAGTGCGGCCGCGGACATGATCTGTCCCGCCTGACAGTACCCGCACTGCGGGACGTCGAGCTCTTCCCACGCACGCTGCAACGGATGCGTTCCACTCGGCGATAGTCCCTCGATAGTGAGTACATCAACGCCGGCGGTTGCTGATATCGGCCATATGCATGAGCGAATCGGCATACCGTTCACGTGAACTGTACAGGCTCCGCACTGGCCGAGTCCACAACCGAACTTCGCGCCTTTCAGATCGAGGATGTCACGCAGCACCCAGAGAAGGGGCATCTCCGCGGGTGCGTCGACTGCTGCGGGTTTTCCGTTGAGCCTGAATGCAACCTTCATGTTCTGCTCATTCGAGATGTGCATCTCAATCTGGCGACCAGCTGCTGTCGAAGCGTAGTGAAACGCTGAGAGTCCGGAAAGGGCCGGCTTCAATAGGCAGCCGCAGATTTGCGACTTGAGGACTTGACTTTTTCACCCGGGCAGGGGCGTGGACACCCGGGTCCAGCGGAGAGGACGGTGGCAGACATCTGCCTCGCTGGCATACCTGTAAGTGACGTAATACCAACGACTTACACGGCGTGCAAAAGGCGCATTCCGGCACAATTGGTGCTTGTTATAGGGCTCCGAAAGACCCTTTTCAGCACAACACGAATGTCGAATGAGACCGGTGGCAACCAGTGCCCCCGATCCAATGAGCACGCATCAGGGAGACGTAATTATGAAACTGAAAACATCATGGAAGCGCGCGCTCAGCGGCCTCGGCATGGCGGCTGTAGCCGTCATTTACACCGTACCTCGCGCCGGATCGAAATCAGACCCGGTAAGCGTCGCGGTAACTCGCATGCTGCCGGTAACTGTAACGCAGCCGCTCGACACCGGCGATACAGCCGCCTGGGATCTGGCGAACATCGACAACCCTCGCGTCGATTCGTGGGTTCGTCGATTTCAGACGAGCGCAACGATGCGGCGCACCCTTTCGATCTGGCTCGATCGCATGACGAAATACGAGACGATGATCTCGAAGAAACTGGACGAGCGGGAAATGCCGCAGGACCTGATCTTCCTCGCGATGATCGAGTCGGGTTTCAACCCGAAGGCGAAGTCACCGGCTGCCGCAGGTGGTCTCTGGCAGTTCATCGGAGAAACCGGTCGTCGATACGGACTGACAATCTCGAGAAAGGTCGACGAGCGAAACCAGCCTGCAAAGGCAACTGATGCTGCGCTGTCTTATCTGTCTGATCTATACGATCGCTTCGGTTCGTGGTATCTCGCAGCTGCAGCTTATAACACAGGCGAAAATCGCGTGGGTCGCATCATGCGCGAGACGACTGGCTCCGAACGCGGCACTGATCACGACTATTACGCAATCGCCAATAAGCTTCCGAAAGAGACGCGCGATTACGTTCCGAAAATGATCGCTGCAGCGCGCATCGCGAAGGATCCGGAAGCATACGGATTCGATAACTGATCAGCTTCTTATTACTCAGCTCCCGCAGTGCTAATACTGCGGGAGCTTTTTTCGTACAAGCGCTACTCGAAAACCTTCTGGATTTTTCCGAGCGCCCACTCGAGATCTTCCCTGCTCGTCACGAGCGGCGGCGCAAATCGAATGACGTGATCGTGAGTCTCCTTGCACAGGAGACCGTCCGTCATGAGAGATTCGCAGAACGGGCGCGCGGCTACATCGAGCTCGACCCCTATGAGAAGGCCGCGGCCTCGTACTTCACGAATGTTGCGATGCTCGATTTTGCGCAGCTCTCCGAGAAACCATGCGCCAAGCTCTGCCGACCGCTCCGCGAGATCTTCGTCTTCTATTACTTGTAGCGCAGTTCTCGCAACTGCACATCCAAGCGGATTGCCTCCATATGTGCTTCCGTGACTTCCCGGATTGAATACGCTCATGACCTCATGACTCGAGACAAATGCTGAGACAGGATAGAAACCTCCCGATAAAGCTTTGCCGAGTATGTAGGCATCGGGCTTGACCGATTCGTGATCGCACGCGAATCGCTTTCCGGTGCGCGCCAGGCCTGTCTGAATCTCGTCGGCAATCAACAGCACATTGTTCTCGCGACACATTTCTGAAACGCGCGAGAGGTATCCATCGGGTGGAATCAGGATTCCCGCTTCGCACTGAATCGGCTCGAGCAGGACTGCGCATGTATTCTTCGTGATTGCACTGGCGATTGCGTCGGCATCACCAAACGGAACGCTCTTGAATCCCGGAGCGAATGGACCGAATCCATCGCGATAACTCTCGTCAGACGAGAAGCCAACTATTGTAGTGGTGCGGCCGTGAAAATTGTTGTTGCAGACGATTATCTCCGCCGTACCATCAGGAATACCCTTTGTCTTGTATCCCCATTTGCGCGCGGCTTTGATCGCAGTCTCAACGGCTTCCGCGCCGGTGTTCATCGCGAGAACGGATTCCATTCCGCAGAACGTTGCGAGCTCTTCGCAGAAGAGCGGGAACTGGTCGTTGCGAAATGCGCGCGATGTCAGCGTCACGCGAGACGCCTGCTCGCGCATCGTCTCGAGTATGCGCGGATGACAATGTCCCTGGCTTACCGCGGAATACGCGCTCAAGCAATCGAGATATCGATTGCCGTCGACGTCATAGAGCCAGGGACCTTCTCCGCGCTCTATGACGATGTCGAGCGGATGATAATTGTGAGCGCTCCATTCATTCTCGAGCGCGATGAGTGAATTGCTGTCTGCTGCTACTTGCTGCGTCACTTCTCTCCCCCAATCGATTCGGTTTTCTCATGCAACATATCGAAAGTCACCAGCCCGCGCCGCGGCGCGCCCACCCGTCCCGCGCCGCGGCTAGTCTGAATGCGGCCAGCGCGAGAAAACCTGCTGCTGACGGCAGGACCCGGAGGTGCTCGGGCGAAAGGAAAGCGGCCATCAGCAGGACCACGCCCAGAATTCCTGCGGCCTCGGAAGGGCGCATGTGAAGTGCTTCGCGTGGTAGTGCTGAATCTCGTCGTGCTGAAAGTTGCGCGTACATGGATCCTCCGTTGGTTGAAGGTGAGCCCTGCACCGGCTTCAGATCACGGGTCCTACCTCGGCCACTCTCTGAAGCAGCTTTCTCAGATCGGCCAGACCCCGGTGCCCGAGCGTTCCAAGTTGTCGCTCGTGTAGCGCTGCCACTGGTTTCTCCAGTTTCCTGAAGAGCCGGCGACCATCCGTGGTGATTGTGGCAGTTATTACGCGCCGGTCCGCTGTATCGCGCTCGCGATTTGCGAGTCCGCGCTTTTCCAGGCGGTCGATCAGCCTGGTGACATCCGGATCCCCTGCCGGCGACCGCTCCGCGATGAGGCTCAGCGGGATTCCCCCGGTGCCGGCTTCATTCAGGATCCGCAGAACCTGGTACTGCTCCGGTGTGATGCCTTCTGGCTTGAGCAATGTGGAGAGCTCATGGACCAGCTCGCCGGAGACATGCTGGAGAAGCAGATACACCTGGCGCTCGACTGGCTCCGTGGTGCTGGAGCGCCACGTTCTCTTGGCGCTGGAAATCTCCTTCTCCGCCATCAGGGGGCCCCCGGTTTTCCTGTAATAAGGATAGTCGTTATAACGACTATTGTCAACCCCCGTGGACTTCTGCGCGCAAGTAGTTCACATTGATCGGAACCTGTGCAGCAATAGAGTGTATCTGCAATCATGACCGCCTCTCAGATCGACACAATGATCTTTGCGTTCCGCACGTCGGAGCTTCATGTCACGCGAGTGTCTGCCTTGCGCAGCTCGCCGGGCACACGCACGCCCATGCTTGGACTCATCCCGACTACAGCGGATCACATGCAGGCCGGACTGGAGAAACTCATGAGGTGACGATCGCGTCATCCTGAGAGATTTCTCCTCAACAGCGCCCCGCCTGCACTCCCGCAGGCGGGGCGTTTTTCATTTGCGCCCGCTTCACCGCGCTGCACGCAGTTGCCGTTTACCAACCAATGAAGGAGCAGAACAATGCCGGTTACCGAAAAATTGACACGCAAGGATCTTCGCGAGATCGAGGCGATGCTGAAAACCGAGATCGAGCGAAAGGAACGCCTGGGAAATCCGCACGCCTCTGAGGCGTTGATGGAAGCGCTCGAGCGTTTGCGCGACGGATCGTACGGTCAGTGCATGTACTGCGGCAACGCAATTCCTGCAGGACGCCTGCTCGTCATTCCCGAAGCAACCAACTGTCTCGGCTGCGGGAACGCGGCATGATTACGGCCGCCAACACTGCCAGCTCGATCTCGGCAGGCAGCGAGACCAATCCGATGACGGCGATGCTCGCGCGGTACGACAATGCCGCGCGGCATCTAGGGCTCGACGCAGGGATCAATCGCATACTCAGCACGCCGGAATATGAGATTCAGGTTGCTGTTCCGGTGCAGATGGATACCGGAGAAGTCCAGGTCTTCACCGGTTATCGCGTGATTCACAATACCTCGCGCGGGCCCGGCAAAGGCGGAATACGCTTTGACCTCGGCGTGACTCTCGACGAGGTCCGCGCGCTTGCAGCGTGGATGACGTGGAAATGTGCGGTCGTCGACATTCCGTTCGGCGGGGCAAAGGGTGGCGTGCTGTGCGATCCTTCGCGGCTCTCGCGCAACGAGCTCGAGCGCATCACGCGACGATATACGTCGCGCATTCTCGGAACTCTCGGACCAGACTCCGACATTCCGGCTCCTGACGTCAATACGAACGAGCAGATCATGGCCTGGCTTCTCGACACGTATTCGATGCACGTCGGTCATTTCAGTCCCGGTGTAGTGACGGGAAAGCCGATCGCGCTTGGTGGATCACTCGGAAGAGCGGATGCAACAGGACGTGGATGCCTGATTGCAATCGAGAAAGCACTCGCGCATTTCGGAATGACAATCCCGGGCGCCAGTGTGGCCGTGCAGGGGTTTGGGAAAGTTGGCGGAGTCGCTGCGCGGCTTCTTCATGAGGCGGGCGCGCGCGTCATCGCCATATCTGACCGGAGTGGAGGATTCTACAATGCAGGCGGCATCGATGTGCCTGCAGCACTCGACTGGCTCACGCGCAATCCGCTGCTCCAGGGCTTCGATGGCGGCGAAGAAATTTCCAGTGACGATCTGATGGCACTTCCAGTCGATGTGCTCGTCCCCGCTGCAATGGAGAATGTCATCACCAGTGAGAATGCCGGTCGCGTCCGCGCACGGATCGTCTGCGAAGGTGCAAACGGCCCAACCACAGCAGCCGCCGACGACATACTCGAAGCAAAGGGTGTTTTCGTCATACCGGACATTCTCGCAAATGCAGGTGGCGTCACGGTCTCATACTTCGAATGGGTGCAGAATCGCGCAGGCTACCACTGGACCGAGAGTGTCGTCAACCAGCGGCTGCGTGAGATCATGGAGCGTGCATTCGATGAGGTGTTGCGTACGTCGGTGGAGGAGAAAATCACGATGCGCACCGCAGCGTATTGCCTCGGCATCAACAGGGTCGCCCAGGCCCACCGGGTTCGCGGTATGTACGCCTAATCAGGATTCGGTCACGAGGATCTTATGAGGATTAAGGATGCGCTGGACTTGTATGAGGGTTAAGGACCCGTTGACTATAAGGACTCAGGACACTCCGCCGCACATACGAACTGCGACTAATTGAGGGACGAAGACACTCGAGGGATGAGGGACGATGACTCGAATCGCACCTTGTTCCTCATACCTCGAGGGCCCTCATTCCGTATTTAG
>DASUXX010000263.1:0-10593 GCA_036377755.1 Gemmatimonadaceae bacterium | reverse complement strand
GTCGGATCAGTAGTGCTGAGAGGCTGATAATACTTCGTTCCCTCGACTCCGCCCTGAGTATTGGTGCAATGCGAGTTCGTGATGAACGACCTGCCGCCTGCATGATCGACGTTGAATCCCATCGTGCAGAGGTAGTTGCCGAAATGGATCTGCGTACCTGCGATTGTCGGGCGGTAAACATCGCGCAGCGTCGACATCATGTGGATCGGCTCGGTGCGCTTGATTACGTAGTCATCGGCGGAGATTCCGCGTGCTGCAAGAGCGCGCTGAATTCCAGGGGCCGCATTCTCGTTCTCGATTCCGAAGACGAGCTTGCCGCGCGTCTCGTCGTAGTCGGCGTACACAGTCGCCGGCAGTGCCATCACTTCACTCGACACATCACTAAAGAGTGTTGCGAGACGGTCCTGTGCGACCTGACTTCGCTCCGCTGACGGAGAAAGATTGCCGGTCGAGGGTGCGCTTGGGTTTGGCGTGTCTGTGCAGGCTGCAACGAACAGCACTGACGCCGCCGCGATGAAACGGGTCGGACGATGGTTCATGATACGGCTCCATGCAGGGTCAGAAAAATGATTCTTTCTGCCGGGCGCCGGTTTGTCAAATCACGGAAATGTTACGATCGCGCAGCCACCGTCCCTGACACAAACAGGTCTATCTGAGGGGGCTTTAACGGCATGCCGAGGGACCGGATGACATTCGGTATCCATCCGTCGCGATCGTACGGGTCAAGCGGCACGACAGGGACGTTGAAGTCCTCGATGAGCCTGTCGATCACTGCATCGATCTCGACCTGGAATGCAGGACTTACGGCCCGCGTTCCATCATAAGACGGAAGATCGAGAACAGGGACTTTGAACAACGCATCGTACGATGTGATCCATTTTGCGACCAGAGGATCGACGTCAGGCTGGCGGCCCGCGCGCGCAACGAGGTACGCGTAATTGTCCAGGACCGACCTGTCGCAGATCACAACCTCGTATGTCGCCGCAGCTTCCAGCTCTTCGGCAATCTGCGTGTGAAGAATCCACGCCTGTGCATCAGGCGTAGTCTGCTCGTTAATCGGCAGCGGGCAGCGGCGGGCAACCTCTTTCACGATATCTACGCCGAGATCGAGGCGTTTGAGCTGCGCAGCGAGATCGAAACAGAGAGTGGTCTTCCCTACTCCATGTGTTCCAACAAATGCAACCTTGAGCCGTCGCCGGCCAAAAGCATCGAAAGGAATGAATTCGCGCGCGCTTGTCATCGTTCAGCAGAATGTAGCGTGCAGACCGATTCGTGCACATGCTTCCCTGCTCCCGGCTTCGACAGGTAACAGAGTGAGTGAGACCAGCGACAATTTCATCCGCGCAGCAAGCGTTCCGATGGACGGAAGCTGGCATGTCACAGGAACGCTCGATGAGGCGAAGACAACCCTTGCTTCTCATCCTTCTCTCGCCTCTCACAGCATCTACACCGCCGCGGTGCTCGGCAACGATTCCGCGATTCGCCAGTTCATTCAAACCGATGCGGCAAGCGCAACCCGACAGGGTGGTCCATATAACTGGGATGCGCTCACATATCTCTGCTTTTCGAAGTACCTGAGACTCGAGAAAGAGAGATCAGCGGGATTCGTTTCATCAGCAACGATGCTGCTCGATGCCGGCGCAGATCCGAACACCGGGTTTTTCTCCGACGATCATCTGCCGACGCCCACTTTTGAAAGCGCCCTGTACGGTGCTGCAGGAGTGGCGCATCACGATGACATGACAAAGCTGCTGCTCGATCGGGGCGCTGACCCAAACGACGGAGAAACCGAGTATCACTCTCCCGAATGGTTCAACCGCCGGCCGATGGAGCTCATTGTCGAGAGCGGCAGGCTCAAGCCGATTGGTCTCGTGACGATGCTCGCCCGCAAGCTGGACTGGACCGACTATGACGGTGTAGTCTGGCTTCTCGACCACGGTGCGGATCCCAACATGTTGAGTCTGTGGGGTGCACGCGCACTCGATCATTCGATAGGTCGCGACAATCGAATCGAGTTCATCGAGACACTTCTCGCCCACGGAGCCAATCCACTGCTTACAGCTGCGGATGGTACCAACGCCTTCATGCGCGCAGCCGCTGCTGGACGCATGGATGTGATCAAGTCCTTTGAGAAGCATGGATTCAGGTATCGGCTCGAGGGGCCGGCTGCATTTCTCGAAGCGTCAGCACGCGGCAACATCGATCTCGCCAGGGAAATTGCGGCGGACAACGCGGAAATAATCTCCGCATTGAAGCGCGATCACCCTGACGTGCTCGCGAATTTCGCCGGCGCCGGCAACACAAAAGGTGTAGCGACGCTTCTCGACCTCGGCTTCGACATCGAATCGCGCAGCGCACACCCGGGATCAAAAGGAAACACCGCCCTTCATCTCGCGGTGTGGCGGGACCGGCTCGACACGGTGAAGCTCCTGGTGGAACGAGGTGCCTCGCTCGAATCGACGAATCCCGACGGCGATACTGCATTCGACCTCGCTCGGCGTGCTCAGAAGGAAGGCTCGGAGTGGACGCCTCATGAAACCAGCCGGGTTCTGAACTACCTGGAGAAGTTCAACAATATCGGGCGGTTACAACGACCGTAACATTCTGCGTCTGGACTCTGGGAGCGACGGGGAATCATATTCCCTGTTCTCAGGCAATTCTCACTGGCTGTCGCTCTGAATGACGGACGCACTTCCCACACAGATAGGCAAATACAAGATCGTTGAGCTGGTGGGAGAGGGTGCAATGGGCACCGTCTACCGCGCGACGGATTCAGTGCTCGGCCGCGCCGTTGCCATCAAGGTGATGAATGCGGAGATCGCCAGGCAGAAGGATCACCGGCAGCGATTCCTGCGCGAGGCGCAGGCAGCCGGATCTCTTCAGCATCCCAACGTCGTAACGATCTACGACCTCGGTGAGCTCGATGGGCATCTCTTCATCGCGATGGAGTTCGTACATGGGAGAGATCTCGAGAAGCTGATGACCGGCCCCGAGCCTCTCAAGCTCGGTGAAAAACTCGACATCATCGTCGATGTCCTGATGGGTCTCTCGTATGCGCACAAGCACGGGATCATTCATCGCGACATCAAGCCTGCGAACATCCGCGTCGGTGATGATGGCCATGCGAAAATCATGGACTTCGGTGTCGCACATCTCGCGTCGTCGGACATGACGAAGACAGGGCTCGTTGTCGGGACGCCGAGCTACATGGCGCCGGAGCAGGTTACCGGAGGCAAGTCGGTTCCCGGCACGGATCTCTTCGCAGTGGGTGCGGTGCTCTATCATCTGCTCACCGGCTCGAAGCCATTCGAAGGGCCGACCTTGCAGAGTCTTTTCTATCGTATCGTCACCGACATGCCGAAGCCGCTCGATCAGGTCAAGCCCGGGCTTCCTGCTGCGCTCAATGCGGTGATTCAGAAGGCGATGGCAAAGGAGCCTGAGCAGCGATATGCATCTGCTCTCGACATGGCGAATGCAATCATCGCAGTGCGCGCCGAGCTGAGCGGGAACGCGTTTGCGTCGACAGTGTCGCTCTCGCACTCTGGTGAAAACGCAGCGGTTGTTCCGCCTCCTGAGGTTCCAACGCTCACTGCAAGCTCGACAAGACTTCCATGGAAGCCTGTCGCTGCTGCGGCTGCAGGAATTGCTGTCTTGCTGATCGGATGGATGGCTGTGAAAGGCTCGGACAAGCCATCGCAGGTGGCAGTGAATGCTTCGGCCGACTCAGCTGCGATTGCAGCACCCGTTGTCGAGTCGAGCATGGCCGCACCTCCGGCGACGACAGCTCAGCCTGACACACAGCCGCTCCCCCCACCACCCGCGGCCGTCGAAAAGAAAACAACACCTGAGCCATCGCCGGCTCCGGCGCAGAAAAAACGCGAGACGCCGGTGCGCGTGCGCGAGGAACAGAAGAAAGCGCAGAAGCCTGCGCCAAAACCGGTCGCGCCCTCGAGAACGACAACCACGTCAACACAAACGCAGCCGGTTCAGCAGCAGACGCGTACTGTTCCAACGCCGCAGGTTGTTGCACCACCGGTTACGGAAGCGCCGCAGCAGCGGATTGTCGTCGCGCCGCCTCCACCGCCTCCGCCGCCACCCGTTCGGACGCCTGATCCCGAGCCACGCCCTGCGCCGCGCGAAGAGATCGCATCGACGGTGCAGGCATACGCGCGTGCTATCGAGTCACGCGACATCGGCGCAGTGCGCCGTGTGTATCCTGGAATTTCTTCAGATCAGGCGCGAGGGTTCGAGCAGTTCTTTCAGTCAGCGCGCAACATCAACGTCACCTTCAACGTGAGCAACGTTGAAACGAACGGGAATACTGCGGAGGCGCGACTGTCGGGCACCTATCAATACACGACAAGCGATGGAAAAGCGGAGCGACAGCCGGTCAGTTTCTCAGCTTCGCTGCGATACGATGGATCGTCGTGGAGACTCACCTCGGTGCGCTGATCGGTAAGTGCTCCCCGCATGTGATAACACGAAGGTTTTGGGTTTTTGGTTCTTAAGGTTCTGTGTATTGGGTCATGATGTTATGGGTCGCGTGTAACCCAGGACCAAGGACCTCATGACCCCGGACACAAAACCGTTGAGAACCTTAAACCCATCAGCGATTTACAATCAGAAGCTGTACTCCACTCCCGCAGTGTAGATCAGATCCGCTCTCAACCCGCCGCGATTCAATGGGAAGAGACTGTTGAGGACGAGCACCAGTCCTTTCGCTCCATTGATCTTGAATCCGAATGATCCGTTGATCACATCGTCACGCCGATCGGGAATTTCCGTCGGATTCACAGTTCGCAGGAACGGCGACTCATAAGTCACAAGGCTCGGCAGCTCGAGCTCGCTGTCACCAACCTGCAGCTCACTCACTACATCAGCAGCGAGCGTGATTCCACCGCCAAGGCGGTGGTCGAATCCCACAGTGCCAAGAACCGCATCATTCGCTTTATCACCTGCGCGGTACAGGTATCCAACGTTCAGGTGCGGTGAGAAATCACCGAATCGTGATGCGACGATACCGAGCAGGCGTCCCGCGAATTTTCCTGCGCCAAGCAGATCTTTCTGGCTGCCGGTCGGAAAGCGGCCATCGAACAACAATCCCATGCTCGTGTTGGCGGTGCTCCTGAGATTCGCCTTCATGCGCAGCGCAACATCGCCGAGTCCCGTTGCAGAGCCGCGAGTCTGACGTTCGGCGGAAAGGTCAGGATTGGTTGTCGTTCCCGAGAAAAAGTGATTCGCGCTCGTTCCACCAAATGGAACAATCTCGGCGCGACTCGAACCTTCGAACTGCGCCTGCACAACCGGAACGACGAGACCGACATCGAACTTGTCGCTCACTCCATACGTGACGTACATGGAGTTCACGCGCACATCGAGATCGAGACTCAGTTTGAACGCCATCACATCATTCTCGAATACAGGCACTCCGTATTTGGTGCAGTCGCCCGAAAAGACTGCATCACATCCAGGAAAATCCACGTTCTGGTGAGTGAACGTGAGGTTGATGTTCTTCATGTCGACGCCGCGCAGCGTCGCGAACCTGAATCCGCTGCGATTGATTCCGGCGAGCACGCGACCCTTTCCAAGAGTCTGCGGACGCTCGGCGAAAATGGGGCCGGCAGACAACGATGTTTTTACAGGAACTCCGCCGACGAACCTGAACGTTTCCGAGCCGCTGGTGGAACCAATCGGCATGTTCGCGACGTTTCGTCCGAGCGCATCTGTGATGAACGTGATTACAGCGAAATTTTCTGCCGATGCGGCTGGAATGAAATGCATTCCATGCGCCTGAAGAGAAGCCGGATTGTTTGGATCTCCCGAGCCTGCAAGGAAGAGTGGCTGCTGGCCCGGACCGAAGATGAAGAGATCCGAGATCTTGTCGCGCAGCCCCTGGGCGTTTGCTGCTGGCGCTGCAACGAAGGACAACGCGATCAGTAGTGTGCGAAGACGATTCTGGCGCATGCGGGTGACCTGATCGAAAGTGAGCCGATTTGACACGCAATGATGCAGCGAATGCTGCAACTCTGCCAGACTAAGTATCGAGCTCGGCGCTCAGCTTTGGCTCGGCAGGCGCGCTCTGTCCAAGAATTCGCGCGACGATCTTGTCTCCATGATATCGCCCATTCTCGATGAAGACCTTGTTCGCATCGAATCCTGCTACTACGACTCCGGCGATGAACAGGCCCGGCACCGTTGTCTCGAGAGTGTCGGGATTGTGCTGCGGAATGCCGGTTACCGGATCGATCGGGACATTCGCAGCGCGCAGCAGATCCATCTGCGGAGCGAACCCGGTCATGATATAGACAAAGCTTGCAGGAATCCTCTCTTCTCCCGATGGATTTGCAATGAGAACCGCATCCGGCTCGATGCGAACTACGCGACTGTCCCACCTTGCGCCGATGCTTCCTTCCTTCATTCGATTCGTGAAATCGGGAAGCACCCACGGCTTGATCTTCTTGTCGAATGTTGGGCCGAAGTGCACGAGCGTAACCCGCGCGCCTGAGCGCCACAGATCCAATGCAGCTTCCGCGGCGGAGTTTCCGCCTCCGACTACTACAACGTCCTGGTCGAATGCTTCGTGCCCTTCACGATAGACGTGCTTCACGTGTGACAGATCTTCGCCGGGAACTCGCAGGTAATTCGGAGATCCGAAGTATCCTGTCGCAACGACGACTGATTTAGCTGTCGTCTTACGACTCGTGCCGCTCCTGAGGGTCGAGCGAACAACGAAATGATCATCCTGCTTCTGTACTGAATCGACACGCTCATACTGCCGAACGCGAATGTCGAAATGCTTCACGACAGCGCGGAAATACGCGAGCGCGTCGCGCCGAGTTGGCTTTTCCGTCGAGATCACGAACGGCATGTCGCCGAGAGAAAGCTTTTCAGCTGTGGAGAAAAAGCGAACGTATGTCGGATAATGCGCGATGGTGCTTACGACGACTTCGCCTTCGACAACCACCGTGTTGAGACCCGCACGCTGCGCCGAAATAGCGGCGGCCAGCCCACATGGTCCGCCGCCAACTATCAGCAGGTCGACGTCCGTGCTCACACTCCCGCTACTCTTTTCTTGTATTCGCTGAGCGCAGCGTCGAGACGTTCGCGCGCGGTCGTATCACCGGGGACGTTATGAGATGGATGGATGTACAGTTTCACACCACGATCTGCGAGGATCTGCGCGACCGTTGTAATTGTCATCCACACGACGGTAACGAACGCCATCGTCGATACAGGGCCCACGTTGTCGACATGATTCTTGAGCGGCACTGCTGAATCACCTGCGGGAACTCGCGTATCGATCGTGACATCTGCGAGCTCGAACAAGGTCTTGCCCGATGGATGACGCGTCTTGCCAGCCTGTGATGCCGACCCCGCGACAACGAGCTTCATTCCCGCTTCCTTCGCGCGCATCGCAACGTCGATGTTGACGTTGTTGATACCGGTATGCGAGAAGATCCACATGGTATCACGCGGGTCGAATGAATAGCTCTTCATGATTGCATCACCATATCCCTCGGCGCGCTCGAGAAAGAGAAACTGGTGAATTCCCATCTCGCCGGTGATTCTCGTGAAGAACGTGAGCGGCAGCTCGATGATCGGATGAAAGCCGACGAATCCGCCAATCCGCGGATACATCTCTTCAACCGGAATAGTTGCGTGACCGCATCCAAAGGTGTGCACCCAGCGCTCGGCCTCGATCGAGTCTGCCATGATCGTGGCTGCTTTTTCTATCGCGGATGTCTGAGTTGATTCGATATCGTCTAGAACTGACCGCGTCGCGGCCAGCCATTGGCTTGCAAGTGAATTCATTACGTTGGTGTTGAGCGAAGTCGCCGGGAAAAGATTCCGAGAAGTGAAGCAAGCAGTAATAGAGCAGCGGGCACGATAACGAATGATGACCGCATTCCGTAGCTCCCTCCTATCAGTCCGGCCGCCCATGGCAGAAGCATTCCGCCACACAAGGCCATTGCGATCACCAGGCTGAACGCAGTTCCGGAGAGCTCAGCATATCGCTCGCCAACAAAGCCAAGTACTGTCGGGAACGTGGCCGCGAATCCAACACCGACCAGAAATACTCCAATTGCAGCCACGGTAACGCTGTTAGTCATGAGGAGTGCGACTGCACCAATCAATCCGACTGAGATGCATACATAGAGAATCCGTACTGGCGGGCCATTTCTGAAAACAGTGCCGAGCGCCAGGCGTGCGAGCATCATTCCCATCCAGTAGAGCGAAAGAACGACGAGCGCTTTGCGCGGAGTAACTGCGAGCTCTTCATTCACGAATGTCGATGTCCACCCGCCGACCGTGATCTCCATGCCGCTTTCGAGAAAAAGCATGAAGCCCATGAGCAGAAGAAGTCCGTCTTTCGTAAGCCTGCCGGCTGCAGCAATTGGAAATCCCTGTGGCTGCTTTGGCGCAGGGAATGTGTTGATAGCGATGTAAAGAAATGGAATCACCACGAGCGCGCCGACTGCGGCAACGAGCGCTGTGTTGCTGAAGCTTCCGCTCATTGTTGCAAGGACGAACGGGACGCCCACTGCGCCAATTCCAAAAAACACACCGAGGAGATTGAGATTCGCACCCTTCCCTTCGCTGCTGATATCTGCGACGAGCGCATTTGTACCGCCGTTGACTATTCCGCCGCCGAATCCGATCAACACAATTGCAAGTCGCAGGAATGTCATTGAAGAGGCGAACGCAATGCCCTCGAGACCGATTGCGATGAGTGCAGTCGCAAGGAGAAGCATTCCCTTGTATCCGTAACGATCGACCATCGGCCCGAACACGAGCGAGCTCGCAAGAATGCCGAGCGTCATAAGAAGAAAGAGTGAGCCCGCCTGCGCTTTGTCGATTCCGAATCTCTCGATAATTCCTGGGAGAACAGCGCCAAGTACCGTCAGGACGATTCCGAATGTCAGCATGCCAAGGCATGCGCAGGCGAAGAGTGACTTGCGTGAGGTCACGTTGTCTCCGTTTTCATTGCGAGCCTGCCAGCGCCATAAAGCCCTGCGTCACTTCCGAGCGTGCTTGCGACGAACTGCACTTGCTCGATAGCGATAGGCTGCGCCCATCGCCGTGCCTCAGCGGCAATGCGGTCGATGAACTGTGTTGCGGGCCCGAATATTCCGCCGCCGAATACGATCATCGCTGGATTGAAGATGCTGACGAGATTCGCCGCTGCCATTCCCCACAGCTGCACCGCGTTGTCGATGACTTTCTTCGCGAGGGTATCACCTCTGTCGTATGCAGCAAAAATCTCTGCAGTAGTGATCTCGCCCTCGGTACTGAAACCGAAATCGTTTGCGACTCTTACGAGTCCCGGGCCGGATGCCTGATCCTCGAAGCACCCGTGTCCTTTGTATCGATCGAGGTACGGGCGATCGAGTGCCAGCCATCCAATCGCTCCTGCGACATCGCCGCGACCGCGAACGATTTTTCCATCGACCAGAATACCCGCGCCGATTCCGGTTCCGACCGCGATGAAGATCGCGTCCGATGCTCCTTTCGCTGCGCCCTTCCAGGTTTCGCCAAGTATGTACGCTGCGCGATCGCTGTCGATTGTTATGACGTGACCTGAGGGCGCATTCGATCGCAGCTCCTCGAGGAGCGGATAGTCATCCCATCCCGGAATGTTTGGAGCCCACACTGTGCCGGTTGCAGAGCGATACAGCCCCGGTATGCATACGCCTGAGGCAGTGCAGCCGTGCTCGTCTGCCAACCGCCGGACTGTATCCGCGATCAGAGATCCAACTGCTGATCCCTCTCGTCCTGCGAGCTGAACCAATTCGCGATGAAGAATCTCTCCCTGCTCCGAGAAAGCGGCAGCAGCGAGCTTGGTCCCGCCGAGGTCGATACCGGCAACTGGCATGTGGCGGCGAAAGTGGCCGCGCGTGGAGCATCGCGCAAGCGCGGCGGGGACATCAATTTCAAGCGCACATCAATTCGAGCGACTTTCAAATGACTATTGCACAGACACTGCTTCCCGAGTTTGACCAGGAGATGGCGACGACGCGCCGTCTCATCGAGCGCGTTCCGACTGAAAAACGTGAATGGAAGCCGCACCCGAAATCGTTTTCGATTGGCCATCTCGCGCAGTTGTTGTCGTGGATGCCGGGATGGATCACGAGCACTCTGACAACTGATTCTCTCAATCTCGCCGGCGGTACGGGATACAGTTACGAGACAACCGAAACGCTGCTCGAGCTGTTCGACAAGAATGTTCGCGAGGGGCGCGCGGCGATCGAAAAATCGAGCGATGCCGATTTCGATCAGCCGTGGTCGTTGAAGATGGGCGATAGAGTCCTGATGACGATGCCTCGCGGAGTGACCACGAGACAACACATCAACCATCTCGTTCATCATCGCGGGCAGATGAGCGTATACCTGCGATTACTCGATATCGCTGTTCCGTCGATCTACGGACCGACCGCTGACGAGGGATGGGGCGGCTGATAGAAGTTGTTGGAGAGCGATTGTAGGAAGATTTGGAGTTTGTTGTGGGTGGTTTTCAGGTTCTCCTTGGCAAAACTGGCATAAGCGTCATGCATCCATTCGAACCAGGATGCTGGCTGCTTATGCCAGTTTTGC
>DASUXX010000262.1:0-3197 GCA_036377755.1 Gemmatimonadaceae bacterium | reverse complement strand
GACACTCCGCCGCACAGATGAACTACGACTAAATACGGAATGAGGGCCCTCGAGGTATGAGGAACAAGGTGCGATTCGAGTCATCGTCCCTCATCCCTCGAGTGTCTTCGTCCCTCAATTAGTCGTAGTTCGTATGTGCGGCGGAGTGTCCTGAGACCTTATAGTCAACGGGTCCTTAATCCTCATACAAGTCCTCCGACTCCTTAACCCTCATAAAGGTCCGAGGATCCGAAATCCTCATTGGGACAGAAGAAACAAACAGGAGCGGTGATCGTCGTCAGTTAGACTCGAAGGCCAGGGAAATTTGCGGTTCGTTTGGATAGTCCTGTTCGCGACCATCGCAGGCTGTAAAACGTCGACCACGCCCGGCGAAGAACAAAATCCCGGAACCAGCGAAGCGTCCATTGCGGGAAGGCGAATGTTCCCGGCAGACAATCCCTGGAATCGGGACGTTTCGTCAGATCCCGTTGACCCTGCGAGCGATGTGCTCATTTCTACGTGCGGCGCAAATGCGCAGCTCCATCCGGATTTCGGAACAGTCTGGGACAGCGGTCCGATCGGAATTCCGTTCGTGGTTGTAAAGGGTGACCAGCCCCGCGTACCCGTCACATTCGATTACGACGATGAGAGCGATCCGGGCCCATATCCGATGCCATCCGATGCCCCAATCGAAGGAGGCGCATCATCCAACGGCGACAGGCACGTACTCGTTGTCGATGCAGACAACTGGAAACTCTACGAATTGTTCGATGCGCACCCGGTAAATGGCGGCTCGCGATGGACTGCGGGCTCAGGCGCGATCTTCGATTTGTCGAGCAATGCATTGCGACCTGCAGGATGGACATCCGCAGACGCGGCAGGTCTTCCGATTCTTCCGGGTCTCGTTCGGTACGACGAAGTCGTCGAGCAGAAAGAGATTCGTCACGCGCTGCGATTTACGTGTCCGACTACACGGCGTGCATATGTGTCACCCGCTCGTCATTTCGCGAGCTCGCGGACTGACGCATCTCAGCCGCCAATGGGAATGCGCGTGCGCCTCAAAGCGAGCGTAGACATCTCGACATTCCCCGCAAACGTGCAGGTCATCCTGCGCGCGATGAAAACCTACGGGATGTTCCTGGCCGATAACGGCTCGAGCTTCTTCGTCACCGGCACACACGACATGCGCTGGAACGACGACGAGCTCGGCGCAATGAAGCGATTGCACGGGCGGGACTTCGAGGTTGTGAAAATGGGGACGCTCGTAACTCAATAGCGCCGCGATAAGCTCTCATTTGCCCGGCGCCAGGCGATATAGAATTTCCTTGTCCCCGCGCACCATACCGTACTGCTCTCTCGCAATCCGCTCCTGCGTCGCTCGATCATTGAGCACAGCGTGAGCTTCCTTGCTGAGTGAGTCTACGACTCGCTGAAGAGAATCAGTCTCGTGCGCCAGCTTCTGCTTCAGCTGGCGCTGCCGCCACAAATCGCGCGTGCTGTACTCCCCGCCCTGCAGCGCGAACGCAACAGCGCCGATCACGAGAACCCAGAAAATCAACCGGCCTGCCACGCTTCCCTACAATCCGTAAATCGATCCACCCGGAAACTCGGCGATATCGCCAAGCTGCTCCTCGATGCGAAGAAGCTGATTGTACTTCGCAACGCGATCAGTTCTGCTCGCTGATCCTGTCTTGATCTGTCCGGCGCCAGTGGCAACTGCGAGATCCGCAATGAACGTATCTTCAGTCTCGCCCGAGCGATGCGAGATGATCGACTGATATCCATTCGCGCGAGCCATCTCGATTGCCTCGAGCGTTTCAGTCAGCGTTCCAATCTGGTTGAGCTTGATGAGAATCGCGTTGCCCACGTCGCTCGATATTCCACGTGCGAGGCGTTCCGTATTCGTGACGAAGAGATCATCTCCCACGAGCTGGAGCCGATCACCGAGTGCTGATGTGAGCTTTGCCCATCCATCCCAGTCGTCTTCAGCGAGACCATCTTCGATCGAGACGATCGGGTACTCTTCGAGCCAGCCGCTGTAGAGCTCGATCATTCCTTCGGCGGTCTTCGTCCCTGCACCGCTCTTCTTGAATGTGTACTTGCCTGCCTTGAACAATTCAGATGCAGCGCAGTCGAGCGCGATCGCGATTTCCTTTCCGGGTGCATAGCCGGCGCTCTCGATTGCTTCGACAACGACTTTCAGTGCTTCTTCATCCGTCTTGAGATCGGGAGCATATCCTCCTTCATCGCCGACGCCGGTCGAAAGCTTTCGCTTCACGAGGATCTTCTTCAACGCGTGAAACACTTCAGCTCCCATGCGCACGGCGTCAGCAAAACTCTCTGCACCGACCGGGACCACCATGTATTCCTGAAAATCCACGGTGTTGGTCGCGTGAGCTCCACCGTTCAGGATGTTCATCATCGGTACAGGGAGCGTGCGAGCCATTGGTCCACCCAGATAGCGATATAGCGGCAGGCCAACATCGTCTGCTGCTGCGCGCGCAACGGCCATCGATACTGCGAGAATCGCGTTCGCTCCGAGCTTTCCTTTATTCGGCGTGCCGTCGAGCTCGATGAGTGCGCGGTCGATCGCAATCTGGTCAGCCGCAACGAGTCCATCGAGAGCCGGAGCGATGCGCTCTTCGATGCTCTGCACTGCCATCTGCACACCCTTGCCGCCGAATCGATCGGCGTCGCCGTCACGAAGCTCGAGTGCTTCGTGCTCTCCTGTCGAGGCCCCGCTTGGAACTGCAGCGCGTCCAAACGCGCCACTTGCGAGAGTTACGTCTGCTTCGACAGTCGGGTTGCCGCGCGAGTCTATGATCTCGCGCGCGCGAATATCCATGATAGTCGACATGTATTCTTTCAGCTCGTCGATTGAGTAGTCGTTGATGATGTGAGCGCCGGCTTCTGCGGCGGGCTTTCTATTCCATAGAGCGTCTCGAGTGCCTCGGCGATTCGCGAGCGCACCTTGTCGGCCAGCTCATCGCGGTCGTCGTAGTCGTATCCCTCGACGCTCACCGGCTCGAGCAAATGTACATGAACCTTCACCGGATGCACCAACATCGAGCCCCGGCGCACAACCTCACGCGCTCCATAAATCAGAACGGGAACAACCGGCGCACCGGCATTGATCGCAAGAACGAACGGACCTTTTTTGAAAGGTCGCAAAGGGTATTCGACACCGCGCGTTCCTTCGGCAAACACGATTACCGAGT
>DASUXX010000261.1:0-3628 GCA_036377755.1 Gemmatimonadaceae bacterium | reverse complement strand
CGGCAGGCAATCCAATGAGACATACTGGGCGGAGCTGAGTAAAGGCGACGCACGCTCGCCTGCAGTAAAGGATGGTAACCGCGTACAGGTAGATCCCGCATCGTTCCGCGTGATCGCGGATCACGCGCGCGCGGTTGCATTTCTTCTTGCAGATGGAGTGTTCCCGTCCAATGAAGGACGCGGATATGTTCTCCGCCGCATTCTTCGCCGCGCAGTGCGACACGCATGGCTGCTCGGCCGGGCGACACCGACGCTCGTCGATGTGGTGCAGCGTGTGATCGAAGTGATGGGCGACATCTATCCTGAGCTTCGCGAGCGCGAGCGTCAGATTCTCGAGACAACTCGCGCGGAAGAGCAGCGCTTCCTTACGACAATCGATGGAGGCATGCGCCGCTTCGACGAGATCGCGCCTGAAGAAACTGCGGATGGATCTGTGGATATCAAGGGCACGATATCCGGCGAAGACGCGTTCAGGCTCTACGACACGTTCGGTTTTCCCATCGATCTCACCGAGCTCATGGCGCGCGAGCGCGGATACACTGTCGACATCGCTGGATTCGAAGCGTCGCTCGCAGCGCAGCGCACGCAGTCGCAGGAAGAACGGAAATCAAAGAAAATCTCCGTTGGCACTGATGACCTGAGCGACACGAGCTGGGTTCCATCCGAGCCTGTAACGTTTGTTGGCTACGACCGCATAGAGTCAGACACGGAAGTCGTGGGGCTTCGCGAGCTCTCTGAGTCGCGCGTCGCGGTCATGCTCCGCGAGACTCCGTTCTATGCGGAGTCAGGCGGTCAGATATCGGATCGCGGAACGATCGAAGGTGAAGGCTGGAAGGTCGAGGTCGACGAGGTTCGCCGAGTTGATGGAAAAGTCGCGGCTATTGGAAAGGCAGGGGGGAAGGTCAAAGCCGGAAAGGCGAGAGCCAGCGTTCCTCGTGATACGCGCCTCGACACCGAGCGAAATCACACCGCAACTCATCTGCTCCACGCGGCGCTGCGCGAAGTGCTTGGCGATCACGTTCACCAGGCAGGATCGCTCGTTGCGCCCGACAGGCTGCGTTTCGATTTCACGCATCACGGGCCTCTCACCGAAAATCAGCTGCACACGATCGAAGACATGGTGAATCGCGGCATCATTGCGGCGATTCCTCTCGACATTCGCGAGCGCTCGTTTGCAGAAGCAAAAGCAAGTGGAGCGATGGCCCTGTTCGGCGAGAAGTACGGTGACATCGTGCGTGTCGTGACAATTCCCGGCGTCTCTGCTGAGCTGTGCGGCGGTACTCACGTGCGCAACACTGCGGAGATCACGCTGTTCCAGATCGTAAGCGAGACTGGTGTTGCAGCAGGTGTGCGCCGGATCGAAGCAGTGACCGGTCCGCGCGCGTATGAGCTCGTCGCCCGGCGCAGAAAGACTCTCGAGGAAGTCTCGGCGGCTCTCAAGTCAGCGCCGAATGCGGTCGTGCGTAGAGTCCAGTCGCTGCTGGAAGAGCGGCGCACGCTCGAGAAAAAACTGGGTGAAGCAATTCGCGGCGGCGGCTCAGGTGGAGTAGATCAGCTAGTCAATGGCGGAGTGAACATCGACGGTGTCAAAGTAGTTGCGGCAATGGCTCCTGCTATGGACATGAAATCGCTTCAGGGCCTCGGTGATTCAATTCGGGAGAAAACCTCCAGTGTTGTTGCGGTGCTTGGTGCATCGTTTGGCGATGGAAAGAGCACTCTACTCGCAGTCGTGACCGATGACCTTCGCGAGCGCGGAGTTCGCGCGGATGAAATCATTCGCGATGTTGCAGCGACGGTCGGTGGGCGCGGCGGCGGCAAGCAGCACATGGCGCAGGCTGGTGTTGCCGATGCGGAGAAGCTCACCGAAGCGCTGGCGTCGGTGCCGGGTATCGTGCAGTCCCATCTCTCGCGCTGATCGATGAGCGACAATCGCGAGTCAGTCCGTTTGAGCGACTGGCTCGCCCTGCGTGAGCCACCGCCTCCGCCTGAGCTTGCAGCTCATATTGCGCACTTTGCAGGCGATACCGAGTGTGATCGCGCGCAGATTCCAACATCTCTTGTCAGAGTCGCTGCAAAGATTCTCGCATCGCTCGGAGATGGAAGAGAATCTGCAAACGATTTGCTCGCTGCCGACGCGCTCGTGACATACGCAGTGGAAGCTGCAGCGGAACAGTGCGCGGATCTCGACACGTTCTCGGCTGAGTCCGCTGCGCTGCTTTCCCGAATTGGCGGGCAACCGTGATCGTCATCCTCTTTACAGGCGGGACGATTGCCATGCGCCAGGATGCATCGGGGGGCACCGTTCCGTCACTCAATGCAAAAGAGATTCTCGAGGCGACTCGCGGAATCGACCTCATTACCGGCGTTGAGACGGAGGAGTGGGGCTCGTATCCGGGGCCGCACATGACGATCGAAAAAATGTGGGCACTCCGGAATCGCATTCGCGAACACCTGGCGCGCAAGGAAGTGACCGGCGTTGTCGTGACGCACGGAACCGACACGCTCGAGGAATCTGCATTCCTCGCTGCGCGTTCACTGCCTTCCGAAAAGCCGATCGTGTTCACCGGCGCAATGCGAACGGTGAGCGACCTCGGCTGGGATGGGCCCGCAAATCTTCTCGAGGCAGTGCGCGTTGCCGCGAGTCCGGAGACTCGCGGATTTGGAACGATGGTAGTGATAAGCGGGCAGATTTTCACTGCGCTCGATGCAACGAAGACCAACACGCATCTGCTCGACGCATTTGAAAGTCCCGGCTTCGGCCCCCTTGGCGTACTCGACGAAGGGGAGCTCATCGTTCACCGTGAAATGCCAGCGATGCCGCAAATCGTGAATCCGCCGGCGCTCGCGATGCCGATCGAAATCATTTTTGTTGCGGCAGGATCGGACGAGCGGCTTCTCGATGCGTCGCGCGAATACGCGCGCGCCGTTGTGATTGCGGCAATGGGGCGCGGCAATGTGCCGCCTGCGCTTGTTCCTGCGATCGAGCGCTGGATTGCCGACGACAAGCCCGTCGTTCTTACTTCACGCACCTTAGGTGGCAGAGTCGGTCACACCTATGGATATGCAGGCGGTGGAAAGCGGCTCGAGGAGATCGGCGCGATCTTCGGCGGATCGAAGCGTCCGCAGCAGGCGCGAATCGATCTCATGCTCGCGCTCGGCGCAGGAATGCTGATGAGCGAGATACGCGAGATGTTCAGAGAGGGCTGATTGGTTTCGCGACTCTCTCCTCCAGAAGCGGTTCTCAAAATCGCTCGCACTCTCGAGAAAGCGGGCCATGAGACGTGGTGCGTCGGCGGGGCGGTTCGCGATGCATTGCTCGGGCACCCGCATCTCGACTGGGACCTGGCCACAGCTGCGCGTCCGCAGCAGATAAGAAATCTTTTTCCGCGTACCGTTCCCGTTGGAATTGCGTTTGGAACCGTCGGTGTTCTCGACGACCACGGCGTGATGCACGAGGTGACGACGTTCAGGCGCGATGTCCGTACCGACGGGCGACATGCGGAAGTGGAGTTCGGTGCGACGCTCGATGAAGATCTTGCAAGGCGTGATTACACGATCAACGCAATTGCGTATTCGCCTTCGAAGAAAGCGATCGAAGATCCATTCGAAGGACAAAAAGATCTCGAGC
>DASUXX010000260.1:0-2741 GCA_036377755.1 Gemmatimonadaceae bacterium | reverse complement strand
CGTTGGCGCTACAGACACCGACGAAGCTGTGACTGCGACACAGTCGCTCGGAGATGATGAAGTGCTTCTCCTCGAGAACACGCGCTTTCTCGAGGGCGAAGAGAAGAATGATTCGTCCCTCGCGCAGTCACTTGCTCGACTGGGCGATCTCTATGTGAATGATGCGTTCGGCGCAGCTCACCGCGCTCACGCGTCAACCGCTGGAATCGCATCGCACCTGAGACCTGCCGTCGCAGGTCTTCTCATGGAGCGTGAGCTCGACTATCTCGGCCGAGCAATCGGCAACGCAGAAAAGCCTTTCATAGCCATACTTGGAGGATCGAAGATCTCCGGTAAGATCGATGTGATCGAGCAGCTGCTGCCTAAAGTCGATGGAATGCTCATCGGCGGCGCGATGGCCTGCACGTTTTACCGGGCTATGGGACTCGAAACGGGTAAGTCGCTCGTCGAGGAAGAGAAGGTCGATCTCGCACGCGAGCTGGTCGCCAGGTGGGGCGCGCGAATCACGCTTCCGCATGACGCGATGGTTGCGCCATCCATCGAAGAAGGGTCAAAGGCTCACGCTGTATCGCGCGACGCAATTCCGGCAAATGAGGCAATGCTCGATATCGGGCCGCGCACTGCGGAGTCGTATGCAAGAGCAGTTGAATCGGCCCGCACAGTACTGTGGAATGGGCCGATGGGCGTGTTCGAGACTCCGCCGTTCGATAAAGGTACGCGTGCCATCGCACACGCAATGGCGGCTGCAACTGGGAAGGGCGCAGTGACGATCGTGGGCGGCGGCGATTCGGCAGCGGCAGTTGCTCAGGCGAATCTCGAAGACCGGATGAGCCACGTGTCAACAGGTGGCGGCGCATCACTCGAGTTCCTCGAAGGAAAAGTTCTTCCCGGCGTGGAAGCACTCGACGAGAAGATCTCGCAATGAACCGCCCGGTGCTTGCAGCAAACTGGAAAATGAACAACGGGCCGACACTCGCCCGCGAGTTCATGAAATCTTTCATAGACCAGTTTCCGCGCCAGAACGACAAGACAGTTCTTTTTTTTCCGCCTGCGCTTTCGTTCGCCACGGTCGCTGCGGCGATAGGTGAGCGCCGCGATCTGTGGCTCGGAGTTCAGAATGTCTACTGGGCTGATCAGGGCGCATTTACAGGCGAGATCTCGGTTCCAATTGCGCGCGACGCGGGAGCTCGCGTCGCGCTCGTGGGTCACTCCGAGCGCCGTCACGTTTTCGGCGAAACCGACGAGCAGACTTCTCTCAAGTGCGCAGCAGTGGAGAAGGCAGGACTGATTCCGATGCTCTGCGTCGGTGAAAAAATCGAGCAGCGTGACGCAGGTCAGGCTGAAGAGGTAGTGATCACACAGCTCAGAGCTGGCTTGTCGCGCATGACGCAGCTCGCGACTAAGGATATCGCAATCGCTTATGAGCCAGTGTGGGCAATCGGCACTGGACGCACCGCAACGCCGGAAGACGCTGCGTCGATGCACGCTGTCATTCGAAAGGAGCTGCTGAATCTGGCAGGTGACCGGGGTAAGCTCACGCCGATTCTGTATGGTGGCAGCGTCAACCCCGCAAATGCACCGTCGCTGCTCAGGTCTCCGGACGTCGATGGGTTGCTTGTGGGAGGTGCGAGTCTCGACGCAAGCTCGTGGCTCGCCATCGTGCGAAGCTGATCGGCACCGTTTTTCCGGATTCTATTTCGAGGCCGTGACGCTTATATTGCATGGCTGCCCGAATTAATCAGACATGCTCTATTCATTCCTTCTCGTAATTCTCGTAATCGACGCCCTGGTGCTGATCGCAGCAATTCTGCTTCAGTCAGGCAAGGGAAGCGGTCTCGCTGCCAGCTTTGGCGGAGCGAGCTCGTCCCCTGACGCATTCATCGGCATTCGCCAGGCAGGAAACCTCCTCACCAAGACAACGTGGTGGGGCGCAGGAATCTTCCTCGGCCTGTCGTTCGTTCTTCAGATTATGTCGACTCGCACGCAGGCGCCTCGCTCGGTTCTCGAGCAGACTTTCAATAGTCCGCCGCCTGCAACCGCGCCGGTCACAACGCCCGGAACCGCTGCTCCTGCTGTTCCGCTCGAGGCAGCACCGCAGACTGCGCCACAGACTGCGCCGAATGCCACGGCACCGGCTCCTACTCCGCCCGCAACCAAGAAGTAAGCGAGTTGAGCGGTTCGTCGACTGTCCCGGGGTTCCTCCTCCTAGAGGATGGAACCCTTTTTCGTGGGCGCATTCGCCGCAGCAATTCCAGCAGCACGTCGCCTCGTGCTGCGGGTGAAGCTCCCACAGTTGCCGAAGTCGTGTTCTCGACGAACATGACGGGCTATCAGGAGATGTTCACCGATCCTTCATTCGGAGGACAGATCGTTGTCATGACGGCGCCGCAGATCGGCAATTACGGTGTCAACACAGAAGACCCGGAATCCGCGCATCCTCAGGTCGCGGGCGTGGTAGTCCGCGAGCTCTCGCGAACCTATTCCAACTGGCGCGCGTCCGGCGATCTGGAATCATGGCTTTCAAAGGCCGATGTGCCCATTCTGCAAGAGGTTGACACGCGCCGACTCACGCGTCACTTGAGGTCTGTTGGAGTGATGCGCGGAGTGATCGGGGCAGGCGATTCACCGTCAGCGGAAGCGCAGGCAGCACTCGATGCATGCCCGTCGATGGAAGGTCTCGATCTCGCGACTGCCGCGAGCACCAGAGAGCGATATTCGTGGGGCAGCCCTGAGGCCAGCCG
>DASUXX010000259.1:0-6316 GCA_036377755.1 Gemmatimonadaceae bacterium | reverse complement strand
CATCTCTGCGCCGAGTCGCTGTGAGTCGTCGTACTCATCGGGTGACGCGATCGCTGCGCGATATTTATCGAAGAGTGACGTCGTGAGATCGATTCCACGAAGCGTTCGCATCAGCACATTGAAGGCAGTGAGTGCCGTGGTCAGCGTGCCGAGGTCTGCATCAGAGCCTTCGATGAAGAGGAGGCGATAATATGCAACCTCGGCGAATGCGCTCGTGAGCTCGAGCGAGCCATACCAGATTCCGCGCTCGTGCCTCCCGCCAAAGCGCGATCCGTGCGACAGCGGCGGATACCGGAACGGAGTGAAGAGGAGATAATGAATTCTGCCGCCTGTCATGTCAGGCGGTTTGACATTATCGATCATCTCCTCGAGGAGAATCTGCTCCTCGGCAGAATCGACCAGCTTGCGCGTCGAGACGAGGTGCTGTGCTTCAACTACACGCCACGGCGAGAGCCGCAGCGGCCGAAGCTCAGAGGCGCCCGCGCATTGCGTCCAGATACTGGACGACATCAACCAATCCCTCGACAGTACGTATGCGCTCGGCGGGAATTCCGCGAACGTGCTCACTGTGAGCGTGCAGCCATTCGCGCGCCTTGACGTCGTCGCCGCCGACGAGAGCATCGAGAGAGCGGTACAAGCGCAGGAAGAGAAGAGCTAGCTGGCCCTCAGTGCGCGCGGGATCGAGACCGCGGCCGGTCTTGAGGCGCGACACGAAAGCCTCGCTCGTGCCGATGATCCCGGCGAGCTGTTTGTTGCGCAGGTCGAGCCGCCGGGCAGCGGCGAGCGTGGCTTTTGCGAGGACCGGGGCTGGAGACGGCGCTGCCTTTTCAGCGGAGGTTCTCATGCACATGCAAGATACACAAATTTTCTTGCACCTGCAATAATCAAGCGACCGCGGTATCGCAAGGTACATTTCGCGGAAACCACTTTATCTGAATGTCGATGACAAAATTTGCCAACATCCTCGAGACAGTCGGCAACACGCCCGTTGTCCGCATCAATCGCCTGGCACCCGAAGGGGTCGATCTCTATGTAAAGATCGAGGCGTTCAATCCGCTGGGATCGGTGAAGGACCGCCTTGCACTCGGCGTCATTGAAGCCGCTGAAAAAAGCGGTGAGCTCGAGCCCGGACAGACTGTGATCGAAGCAACGAGCGGAAACACCGGAATCGGTCTCGCGATGGTGTGCGCAGCGACGGGTCATCCGCTCGTTGTGACCATGGCGGAGTCGTTCTCGATAGAGCGACGCAGGCTGATGCGGTACCTCGGCGCGAAAGTCGTTCTCACTCCCGCGCCGCTCGGTGCAACGGGAATGGTGAAGATGGCGGAGGAGCTGGCGAAGAAGAACGGATGGTTCCTCACGCGCCAGTTCGAGAACGAAGCGAACGCCGATTATCACTCACGCACGACAGCTCAGGAAATTCTGCGCGACTTCAACGGACAGCGTCTCGACTATTGGGTCACCGGATTTGGAACCGGCGGAACACTCAAGGGAGTCGGCCGTGTGCTCGCGAAAGAGCGGCCTGAAGTGAAGGTCATTCTTGCAGAGCCGGCTGATGCGCCACTCGTTGCCAGCGGCGCAAAGCAGGAGCACGCTGCTGATGGAAATCCAACGCGTCACTCAGCGTGGAAGCCACATCCGATTCAGGGATGGAGCCCCGATTTTATTCCGAAGCTCACGGCAGATGCGGTGGAAGCGGGATTCATCAGCAAAACGATTCCTGTTGCGGGACCCGATGCGATGAAGGCGAGTCACGAGCTTGCGACAAAGGAAGGAATTTTTGTCGGCGTATCTGCAGGTGCGACGTTCACTGCAGCACTGGAGGTTGCGCGGACTGCTGAGAAAGGCTCGGTGATTCTTGCGATGCTGCCGGATACAGGGGAGCGCTATCTCAGCACGCCGTTGTTCGGTGAAATCTCCCCTGACATGAACGATGAAGAGCGTGCGATTCTCAATTCATCGGAAGTGTTCAGGAATTTCACACCGCCGCCGCCGCCCGCCGCGAAATAAACCGGCGGGCCGGGCAGTGCCTGATTCAGTATTCGCAGGGTCGGTACCGAAGCTGTACGAAACGTACATGGTGCCGCTGATCTTCGAGCCATATGCAAAGGATGTCGCGAACCGGCTTGCGTCGATTCAACCATGGCGCATCCTGGAGATCGCGGCGGGGACTGGCGCCGTCACTCGCGAGGTTGCGGCGCGGCTTCCCGGTTCTAGCGTAGTTGCGACTGACCTGAATGCGGGAATGCTCGACTACGCAAAGTCGGTCGTGACAAATGACAACGTTGGATGGAAGCAGGCAGATGCGCTTGCTTTGCCTTTCGGAGATGCAACGTTCGATGCGGTAGTCTGTCAGTTTGGAGCGATGTTCTTTCCCGACAGGCCTCGAGCATTTGCAGAAGCGCGGCGCGTGCTCAATAAGAGCGGAGTCTTTGTGTTCAGCGTCTGGGACAGAATCGAAGAGAACGAGTTCGCAGATATCGTGACGCGCTCAATAGGTGAGCGTTTTCCAGGTGATCCGCCGATGTTTCTCGCGCGAACGCCGCATGGCTATCACGATCGCGATCAGATACAGAAGGACGTGAGAGCAGGCGGTTTCTCGTCTCTCGAGATAGATACAGTTCCGGAGCGTAGCCGTGCAGATTCACCTCGCATCCCTGCGATCGCGTATTGTCACGGCACGCCGCTTCAGGACGAGATTACCGCACGTGACCCATCCGGCCTCGACGAAGCCACGGAAATTGCAGCCGATGCAATCAGGCGCGAGTTCAGCGCCGCGGCTGTCGATGGAAAAATCCAGGCACACGTGATCACCGTACCCGGTTGATACAATGAATGCTGAAGAGCTGAAAGCAACGCAGGCTCCTCTAAAGGAGCGTTATCGCGAAACACCGGAAGCCGCACTTATCACGCTGCGCGCAACAGGACGGCTTGGTGAAGGTGTGACGTGCAGGATTGAAACAGGAAAAGCGCTCGTGGCGGCCGGACTTCATCCCGCGACTGGCGGCAACGGACTCAGCGCGTGTTCAGGCGACATGCTGCTCGAGGCGCTTGTTGCATGCGCGGGCGTTACGCTCAATGCTGTCGCGACTGCGCTCGGATTGATTCTTCGCGATGCAACTCTCGAAGCTGAAGGAGATCTCGACTTTCGCGGAACGCTCGGGGTATCGAAGGAAGTCCCCGTCGGCTTTCAGAACATCCGGCTCAAAATCTCGATCGATTCCGATGCAACCGAGGAACAGATCAACACTCTCATCAAGCTCACTGAGAGATATTGCGTGGTTTACCAGACGCTTATCCGTGCGCCGGCGATCTCGGTTCAGGCGTTGCGGGGCAGCGCCAGGTAAACGCGCGAGATGAAGCCGCAAAGCTCATCCATGTAATTACGCAGGAATTCCTCAGTGGTGGCCTCCGTTACGATGCCATCGTCGTCGATAAGCCCGGGGGTGAACTGAATGTAGGCTTCAGGAGAGTTCATCTGCGGCGAGTTGCAGAAGCTCAGTATGCTCCGCAGATGCTGCTGGCCTACGGCAGTTCCAATCTTGCCGGGTGACGTGCCGATCACAGCCGACGGTTTTCGCGTGAAGGAGTTCTGGCCCCACGGTCTGCTGGCCCAGTCGATTGCGTTCTTGAGACCGCCAGGGATGGATCGATTGTACTCGGGGGTGATGAACAGGACCGCATCGACCTCCGCAATTGAAGCCTTGAACTCGCGGCCGACCGGCGGATAGTCAGCATCGTAATCCGAGCTATACAAGGGCAGGTTGGAGAATGAGATCTCGCTCAGGTGGAGCTGAGACGGCGCGAGCTTGATGAGGGCCCTCGAGAGCTTCCGGTTGATAGACTTGCTGGACAGGCTGCCGACGAAATACCCGACCTTGTAATCCGACATCGTGAAGCTCGCTGTTGTGTTCGTTTGTGCGGAGAAGCATTCTTGGTGCCGGAATCTGTGTAACCAGCGCGGGGCTCCCTTATGAAACGAATCCTGATTGCAGCTGCGATTGCGATGTCAGCCGGATGCGACAGCGGCGTTGTCGGTGCGTCAGCAACGACTGGCGTCTATACGCTCAAGACCGTCAACGGTGAATCGCTCCCCTTCACCATAAGCGGCAGCGGAGCGAACAAGACCGAGATAGTCGACGACAAGTTCACTTTGTACGAGGGAAATACGTACGCGGAGCAGGGCACCATGAGAGTCACTGTGAACGGAACGCCCTCCACCACCGCGATTTCCGAGACCGGGAGCTACGGAACGCTCGGGACGTCGATGACCTTCACCAACAGCGCGGGCACCCGCCAGAGGGTCGCGGTCGGTACCGGAGATAAAATCACGTTCGTCGAGAACGGGATGACGCTCATCTTCCGAAAGTAGCTGTTGGCGGCGGGCTATTCAGAGTTCGCCGCTCAAGCTGTACCTTTTTAGGAACCAAGCTTCCACAGGCCGGTCATTGCAGCGATGTCGAAGTGCAGCCGGAATTCGCTCTGGTTACTGATCTTTCCTGCGCTGATTGCGTGGGACGCTGACGCACAGCAGGCAGACTCAGTCCGTCGCCCGCCACGCACGGTTGCAGGCTATGTACAGGACAGCCTTACCCGTACTCCGCTCTCCGATGCGATCGTGCAGCTCGTTGCCGCAGATACCGAGGTCAAGTACGCCCGCACAGTAATCTCCGACGCACTTGGCCGTTACGCGTTCTCGGAGGTTCCGGACGGACGTTACATGCTCGGCTTTTTCCATCCGCTGCTCGATTCGATAGGTGTCGAGCCAGTTGTGAGAGAAGTAAAAATCGATGGAGCAAGGGGAATAAGAGTCGATCTCTCGACTCCGTCGCAGGAAAGGTTGCGCGCAAAAATCTGCGGAGACAGGGCAAAGCAGAACGCAGGATTCGCTGTGGGATTCGTGCGTGATGCAAAAGACCGCACTCCTCTTGGTGGAGTGCAGGTCACGGGAGAATGGCTCGAGCTTTCGTTCAGGCGAAATGGGGTCATGCGCAATGTGCCGCGGATTGTTGCAACGACAGCAGACAACGGCTGGTTTGCGATGTGCAACATTCCTGTCGGCGGTGCGATGACCTTCATCGCAGCACTGGGCGGCGACAGCACCGACGCGATCGAAGTGCAGGTTCCAAAAGAAGGATTTCTGCGGCACGAGCTGTTCATCGGGAGAGCGATGACCGATTCAGTTCTTGCCGCTCAGCCTGTGACCAAGGCGTCACGCCGCATTCACTACGGCGACGGCCGCGTCTCAGGTGTTGTCTACGCTTATGCAGATGGGCGTCCGCTTCAGGGCGCGATCGTCAACATCGTCGACGGGCCCGAGACCCGCACCGATATAGATGGCAAATGGTCGATCACCGACGCGCCGGTGGGCACGCGCATGCTCGAGGTGCACGCGATCGGATATTATCCTGACCGGCGGTTTGTAAACGTGGTCAACGACGCGGCCCCCGTACGTGTTGCGCTCTCCACCCTGCAAGCCGTTCTCGACACTGTGCGTGTGAAAGCAAACCGGTTGTCGACAATCGATCGAAGTGGATTTGCCGATCGCGCCCGCACAGGGATCGGGCGCTATGTAACCGAAAAGGACATTGCAAAGCGGCCTGCCACGTTCGCGTCAGACATATTCAAGAGCATACACGGCATAAGAATCGGATTTGCAACCGATACTCTTGCGACCGATCTCGCTATCGCTGTTGATCCTGACATCATGTCCTCGACGGACAAGCGGATCCTGATGCGAGGCATCGACGGCGACTGGTGCGCGCCCGCCATCTTTCTGGATGGCTTGCACATGTCGCAGTTCAGCGCGGAGGATCTCGATGGATGGCTGTATCCACGGGAAATCGCGGGAATCGAGATCTATTCTGAAGCGACCGTGCCGAATGAATTTCAGAAGAGCCGGAGTGGGTGCGGCTCGATAGTGATCTGGCGAAAGAAGTAGCTCTCCAGCCAAAAGAGAGGGATAGAGGGGCTGACGGTCACGTTGCGAGGAGGTTTTCCGCCTAGCGCGACATTTGCAATAGGTGACCTGCTTACCCTCCCCCTGACTCAATGGCCCCCGACATCGTCAAGCGCAACAACATAAAGGTCTCCGGCAAAGGCACTCAGCCGATGCTGCTCGCCCATGGGTTCGGGTGTGACCAGAACATGTGGCGCTATGTCACGCCCGCTTTCGAGAACGACTACAAGATCGTTCTATTCGATTACGTCGGATCAGGTAAATCCGATCCTGGTGCATATATCCCTGAGAAGTACTCGCAGCTCGAGGGGTACGCGCAGGATGTGATTGACATAGTTCATGCCCTCGATTTGACAG
>DASUXX010000258.1:0-9542 GCA_036377755.1 Gemmatimonadaceae bacterium | reverse complement strand
CGCGCCGGCTCGAGTGCTGTAAGTGCAGCACGCGCACGGGCTTCAGGTGTGAGGTTCGCGGTCGAATCGAAGTAGCCGTTCACCGGGACATAAGTCTGCGGTGTGAGAGGCGGCATCACTTCGGGATCGTCTGGTGAGAGCCGGGCGAGCGCTTCTGACTTCTCGACTACCGCCTTGAGCGATTCATCCGAGAAATCGTTCGTCGTCGCAACGGCGTGCTTCTTTCCAATGGTGCTCTGCACGCCAAGGCCTGCGGTCATCACCGCGCCCGACGTCGACATCTGATTCGCTGCAAAGCGAACGTCGGTCTGGTATCCGCTGAAGATGTTCGCGGAAACATCATCCGCTTTCGAGAAGCTCTTCAGCTTATTCATGATTTCTTCCATGCGCTCGCGCGACATGATCGCATCGGCCGGGATGACCGATGCATTCAGGAGCCTCTTTGGCTCACGCCTTCTATCGGTCACGCCTTCCTCCCGGTGTTGATGACATTGATGTTGCGGAAGCGGCTCGGCACACAGCCATGGCTGACAGCATTCGACTGGCCGGGCTGGCCTTTACCATCATTGAAGGCTGAGCCGAACTGATACGACTTCTTGCCGCCGATCATATCCATTGAATTCCAGAAATCAGGTGTGCGCATCTGATATGCGACATCCTTCAGCATGCCGACGATCTTGCCACCCTTGATCTCATAGAACACCTGACCGCCGAACTGCGCGTTGTAGCGCTGCTGGTCGATCGAGAACGATCCGTCGCCCACGATGCCGATGCCGCGATCGGTCGCGGCGATGATGTCGTCCCAGCTGATATCCTTTTCACCCGGGAGAAGCGAAACGTTAGGCATTCTCTGGAACTGAACACTCGACCAGTTGTCTGCATTCGAGCATCCGTGCGAGCGCGTCGGTCTCTTGTTCTGGTCATACCACCACTTGAGCCAGTTGGCCTGCTCACGTGTGGTTTGGTAATCGTTCACGACGCCGTTCTTGATGATCATGAAGTCTTCCGGCTTCACGCCTTCGTCGTCGTAACCGATCGTCGCGCATGCGCCGGGCTGCGAGCGATCACCCTGGATGTTCATGAACTCAGGACCATACTTGAGCTTGCCAAGAACTTTCTCAGGCGGCGACACGAATGAAGTTCCCGCATAATTCGCTTCGTACCCCATTGCGCGATCGAGCTCTGTCGGGTGCGCGATCGATTCATGGATCGTAAGCCACAGGTGCGATGGGTGAAGCACGAGATCGTAACGGCCGACTTCAACTGATTTTGCGGTGAGCTTCTGCGCAGCTTCTTCAGCCCATTTCTTCGCGTTGCCGACGAGATCCTGCTCGAGAACGTATTCCCATCCACGTCCCGCAGGCGTGATCACGTTAGCGCGGGTCTGGAAATCGCTCCGATCGTCAGACACAGCGGTGATCTGGAACGGCACCGAAGTGCGGATGATCGTCTGCGAGATCACTGATCCTTCTGTCGAAGCGAAGTTGCGATCCTCGCGCACGAACAAAAGTCCCGAGTTTACGAAGCGCACCCCTTTCACTTTCAACGCTTCTGCATTTGCCTTGAGAAGCAGATCTGCGCGCTGCTCGATTGGAATCGTGAACGGGTCGATCTTGTAATCGCTCTTCCACGTTGCATTCGGATATGCCTGCGTCGGCGCGAGAACGACGGGTTGATCACGCGCGATTCGATTTGCTTTCGCAATCGCAACTGCCTCACGTGCGGCCGCGGCAACTCCGTCCTTCGAGAGAACCTTGGTTGCAGCGAATCCCCACGTTCCATCGACGAGCGCGCGAATTCCCGCGCCGATCGAATCGGTGTCGGCGGTATTGATGATCTGCTGTTCGCGAGTGAACACGATCGAGTTGCGATAACGGCCGATGCGGACGTCGGAGTAGCTGGCGCCCAGGCCTTTTGCTGTGTTGATGGCGGCCATCATGAGGTCGCGGATGGTGTCATCCGCCGGCATCTCCTTAGCGCCCGGAGTTGCCGAGAACCCTGACAGCGCCTCTGCGGGATTGAGCAGCCCCGCGGCAGCAATGCCCGCGGCAGCTATTCCGCCTTGCTTGAGGAAGTCTCGCCTGGTTTTCACTTTGGGTTGGTAGGTTGGGGTAGACTCCGAATATCGGAGCAGGGCATCCGGCTCGCAATCTGCTGGATATCGCGTAACCTGATGTTAGGGCTGATCTTACAAAAGAATTACAGTTTCCGTGGGATGCTTTAGGTGTCCGGCATGGGTAGGTTAACGCTAAAGAAGCTCAACAACAGCGACCTCGCAGTCGTATTGAGATAGCAATGGCACTGCAATCCGTATCAGCAAGGACACTCAGCTCCCGCGAAGAGTTGCTTGGCGCAGCAGCAAGGCTGCGCGAAGAAGTCGCAAAGCGAATCGTCGGTCAGGAACAGGTCATCGAGGAAATCCTCATGGCCCTTCTCGCCGGCGGTCATGCGCTCCTCGTTGGAGTTCCCGGTCTTGCAAAGACGTTGATGATCAGGAGCGTGAGTGAAGCGATGGATCTCGATTTCCGTCGCATTCAGTTCACGCCGGATCTGGTTCCGAGTGATATCACAGGCACCGAGATCATGGAAGAAGATACGGCGACTGGCAGCCGCTCGTTTCGGTTTGCAAAAGGACCAATCTTCGCCAACATCGTTCTCGCGGACGAAATCAATCGTGCACCGCCGCGCACGCAGGCTGCACTGCTCGAAGCAATGCAGGAGCATCGCGTAACTGCAGCCGGTGAGACGATGCCCCTTCCTGAACCCTTCTTCGTACTGGCAACGCAGAATCCAATCGAGCAGGAAGGAACGTATCCACTTCCCGAGGCGCAGCTCGATCGATTTCTCTTTGACATTCGCGTCGGATATCCGGACGAGGACGCAGAAGTTGGAATTCTGCGCTCAACGACTGGTGCTGATTTCGAGCCGCTGCGTCCTGTGATCGACGGTGATGAAACCCGCGCACTGCAGCGCCTCGTGCGCGACATTCCTGCGGCTGATCCTGCATTGCGATTTGCAGCGCGACTTGCTCGTGCAACACGTCCTGCTGAATCGGATGCATCCGAGACAGTCAAGAAATACGTACGATGGGGCGCAGGACCCCGTGCTGGTCAGGCATTGATACTCGGCGCAAAAGCGCACGCTCTTCTTGCGGGACGCTTTGCAGTTTCGCCGGCAGACATCGTTCGCGTGTCGCGCCCGGTGCTGCGTCATCGCGTGCTTCCGAACTTTGCCGCTGAAGCAAAGGGAATCACGATCGACCAGATCATCGACGGTCTTCTCGAGGACGTAAAGCCGCCCAAGAGCGAGATCAAGCTCTAGCCGGTATGGCTCTCTGGAGGGAGGCGCGCCCCGGCGCCGTCGCTCGATTCGAGGAGCCGGATTACGCAGCGCTCCTCGATTCAGTTCGCGGAATCAGGTGGCCTGCGCGATCTGCAGTGCGCGGCGGAATTCCGGGTGCGCACACATCGAAAATGAGGGGAAGCTCTGCCGAGTTTACGGAGTATAGACCGTACCGGCAGGGGGACGACCTGAGGCGGATCGACTGGAAGCTTTTCGCCCGCAGTAACCGCGCATATATACGGTTGTCGAACGACCGCGCGATCCTGCCCACTACTATAGTATTGGACGCGTCCGCATCGATGGCTTTCCCGGTGGGTTCTCTCGGGAAGTGGACGCTCGCGGCTCAGGCGTCAATCGGTCTGGCCGCGGTCGCAAGGAATTCGGCCGATCCGGTGGGATTCGTAGTCGCGAAAGAAGGGGACTTGATTCAGCTCCCTCCGCGCACGAGGCAGAGTGTCATCAACGAAATGGTGCGGGCGATTCAGGATACGCGCCCGTCGGGTAATCCTCCGATGACGCCTGCCTTCGATGCGGCTGCGCGCATGAGCGGCAGAATCGTGATCGTGTCGGATTTTCTCGACGAAGGTGATGACCTTCTTGCGGCAGCGTCGCGTGCTGTCGTTTCGGGAAAAGAGGTGCATGCGCTTCATGTCATAGCTCCGGAGGAGATCGATCCTCCGCGGGAGACGCTTCTTGTATCGGACCCGGAGCAGCCTGAGATCAGGCGGCCGCTGAACGGAGATGCACGCGATGCATATCTCGCAGCGTTCAGTGCGTGGCGTGATCACACAGCGCATGAATGGAGTGAGGCGGGCGTTGCTTATTCAGTAGCGATTGTCGGGGACGAGGCACCTGATCATCTCGTGAGACGTCTAACGTCTCCGCGCGGAATAGCAGCCACGGCATGACATTCCTCGCGCCTGGTTTTTTCTTTGCATCACTCGCTGTAGCAGCGGGTATCGTCGCCTTGCACTTCATCGTGACGCGGCAGCCGCGCGCGGGAATTCTTCCTACTGCGCGGTTTGTCCCGGACATGCCTGCAACTGCGACATCAAAAGCGACACGTCCGTCGGATCTGTTACTGATGCTGCTCAGAGTTCTTCTCGTGCTTGCTGCAGGCGCAGGTCTCGCAAAGCCGATATTCAAGCCATCGCGCGGAGCGGAAGCGCGAGTGATTCTCGCTGACATATCCAGATCCGTTCTCGATTCTGGTGGAGTGGCCGATAGTGTTCGCGCACTTTATCGAAATCACGATGTATTGATCGCATTCGATTCTTCAGCGCGCGTTGTGAGCGGCGATTCCGCTCAGCATCTGCGGCGCACGAATGTGAGAGGGAATATCAGCGCTGCGTTGATCGCGGCATTGAGAGCGGGAAGCGATCTTCGCGAGCGCGCTGATAGTGTCGAGCTCGTCATCGTGTCGCCATTCGCAGGCGACGAGATCGACGCAGCGACTGACAGCATCCGCTCATTGTGGCCAGGCAGGGCGCGACTTGTTTTCGTCAGCTCCACAGCGCCGTCGCCATCGAGCGTTCCACTCGAGATTCGCGCGGCTTCCGGCGATCCGCTCGGTGTTGCAGTTGCTCAGGCCAGGGGCAATGCGAATGTGCGAGGGCTGATTGTTCGATCAGCGACCGGCGTTGAGGCATCGAGTGAGCCGGTCATCGAATGGCCGATCAGCGATAGACCTCGCGGTGCAGTCGCGAAGCCAGTACGCGACACCATTGGTGGCGTTACTGCGAATGGCGCACTTGTTGTCGCGCCTTTCGAGAGAAGATGGTCCTATCCAGCAGATTCAATTCGTGGTGCGGACGTGATCGCGCGATGGATCGATGGTGAAGCTGCTGCAGTCGAGTTTGCGAATGGCGAAACATGCAACCGTTCTGTCGCTATTCCCGTAACCGCTGCGGGTGATCTCGTCATCCGCAAGGATTTCGTGCAGCTCGTCGCCGCTCTCGCGGGCGATTGCGTTGGCGCACTGGCGTTACGTCCCGCAGACGAGGGACAGGTTGCAAAACTTGCGGGCAACGGGGGCCTCGCGCCGCGCGAGGCGTTTCCTCCTCGCGGCGATGTGACGTCAACCATCGCCCCGTGGCTCATCGGACTTGCAATAGCTCTTGCAATCGCTGAGCTGTTTGTGAGAAGGCGCAGGTCTGCCGAGGCTGTATCGATCGTCTCGAGAAGATCAGGCTCGGAGAAGCGCGCAGCGTGACCGCAGTCGAGCGCGTTGCGCGCACTCAACGCGTTCTTGGCGCCGCTGCGATCGTGCAGGCGCTGGGATGGGGGTTTGCTGCGACGTTCGCAACGCTCGCCGCGCTTTCATTCGCTTCACTGGTTATTCATGAGCTCGATGGCAATGCATCCTCGCATCTCAACATCGCGCTCGCGATTGGGTCTGTCGTCGCGCTTGTATTTCTATGGCGCGCACGACGCTTCTCATCGCGAGACAGAGTCGCACTCTGGATAGAAGAGCGAGTACCTTCGCTTCAGTACTCGCTTGTCACAGCACTGGAACACAGATCATCACCTTTTGCACCGGGGCTCGAAGCAACAGTCGAGAAAGCAGATGTCGGGCGGACCACGCTTGCATCACTCCAGCGACGTGTAAGCTGGGCGGTTGGAGCTTTCCTGGTTGCAGCGGCACTACTATATGTATCGCCGTCTGCAGCGTTCGGCCGGGCGGGGCTTTTTTCAAAGCTGGGAGTTGGAGGGAAGAGTCCTGCTGGTCCAATCGGCAGCAAGCTCGCAATCGTCGAGGCGCGTGTAACTCCTCCTGCGTACACGAACGAGCGCGCAGCCGTACTGGACGATCCTTCGTCGATTCCTGCTCTGGTTGGGAGCCGCATCGAGATAACCGGTCATGGCAGTCCCGATGGTATGAGCGCATCGCTGACTGGATCATCCTTCACGTTCACTGATGCGGGTGATGGCTGGCGCGTCTCGATGACCATGCCTGCAAAGCCTGCAGCACTGACGCTCAAGGATCGGCAGTACGAGAGAATCATCGTGCTGGACCCGCATCCTGATGCACCGCCGAAGATCGCGCTCACATCGCCACTGCGTGATACGACTCTGAGAGTTGCCCAGCTCGTGATCAAGCTCGGAGCAACTGCGACGGATGATATCGGTCTCCGCGGCGCGTACTTCGAGTACCTGATAACGACAGGATCCGGCGAGATTTTCAGCGCGCGCACTGTTACGACACCAGTCGTCAATTTTGATGGCTCGCGACGCGGATCGATTAACGCGACACTCGATCTTGGATCCCTCAAGCTCAATCAGGGTGACGTCGTATCGATTCGTGCAATTGCGCAGGACGGCAATACGCTCTCGGGTCCGGGGCTCGCGACATCCGATACGAGAACGTTCCGCATCGCAATGGCGTCGGAGTACGACTCAGTCGCGGTCGATGCTGCGGCACCACTGCCAATAGATACGACAGCGATGAGCCAGCGCATGCTCATCATGATGACGGAGAAGCTCGTGAAGGAGATGCCGAAGATCACGCGCAAGGAGCTTGTGCGCCGATCGGGTGAAATCGGCGATCTCGAAGACAAGATCAGAAAACGCGTAGAAGAAGTTCTGTATCAGCTCGAGGGCGGCGAAGAAGGAGCCGAAGAAGAGCCAGGCACTCCCCCGGATCCATCGAAGACTCTCGAGGGCGAGGAGTCTGACGAAGTGCAGGCTGTTCAGAATCCCGACCTGTTCGAGGCATTCAATGAGCTGTGGTCAGCGGTTCGCTCTCTTCAGATAGCAGAGCCCGATTCTGCGCTGCCGCACATGCGCATAGCATTGCGCGCTCTCGATCGCGCGCGACTTGCGAACCGTCTGTATCTGCGCGGTATGCCACCTAAAGTCGTCGTCGACATTGCGCGCGTGCGAATGTCCGGGAAGGAAAAAGGATCAGCGAATGTGCGCACGCCGCGCACTCCGCAGGATTCAACCCGCTTGAGCCTGCAGCGCCGGTTCAGCGATGCAGTCGAGTTGATCGAGTCGAAGCCGGCTGATGCGATTCGCTCATTCACCCTGATGCAGGTCGAAGCACTCTCGTTGTCGCCGCAGCTTGCAACAGCGCTTGGCGAAGCGATTGACGCATTTCGCAAAGGCCGCGATGCAACTCTGCCTTTGCTGCGCGCGCGCCGCGCTCTCGCAGGTGATCCTACTGCTGCGCCAGGCTTGCCGGCATGGTCGGGTGGATTGTGAGCGATTTCATTTTCTGCACAGGCCGATATGAATCGGGAGACTGGGACAGCGCGCCGACTCTTCCCGCGAATCTCATCGATTCGGTTGCGCGCTATACGGAGATCGGGTGTGCTCCCGTCGGCGTAATAGTCCCGCTTTCATCGGAGCGGATACTCGAGTATCCCCTCGTGTATCTCACCGGTCATCTGCCTTTCAGGTTCACCGAGGCTGAGCGTCGCAACGTGAAGAAACTGGTTGACCGCGGCGGAATGATCTTCATCGACGATCATAACCACGACATCGGCGGAGTCTTTCATAAGACAGCACTCGAAGAAATCACGCGCACGTTCTCCGCGCCGATAGATCTGCCCAACACGCACCCATTGTATTCGTCTTTCTTCAAGTTCGACGATGGTCCTCCCGCAACGAGTCATGAGCTGAACGGGTGGGGAGACAATCTGGTTCACAAGAATCTCAAAGCGGTCATGCGGGGTGATCGCATTGCTGTTCTCTACAGCAACAAGGATTACAGCTCGGAGTGGAATTATCACCCTGACAACAAACGCTTCTCCGCAGTGGACAACACACGCTTTGGCGTGAACATCATCGTGTATGCCCTCACGCGCTAGGATTCGCTCCACGATAGAGACAGCGCTTCGTGCGCTGAGCATTGCCGTGCTTGCGTGGATGTTCTGGCTTTCGCTCGATCGCGGCCGTCCGGAGAAAGAGGTTGCCGCGTCGACCGCGAATCTTGGATCCGTACTTAAAGACTGGTCCAGGGCCGGCATCGCGCCTGACCAGGTTTCGTTGAGACTGGAGCAGAATCCTGCGCCTGCCCATCGCGACTGGATACGCGCGCTTGCCCATTCGGGCAGCACTGTGAGCTGGCAGGGCAATCTTCCGGTTGCCGCGGTTTCAGTCGGCAGGATCGCATCCCCCGCCGGTGGATTGTCGGTTCTCACCGCTGCGCCACCCAACGATCGCGTCACAATCTCCGACGAGCTCGGTACAATCGAAGGCGCAAACGCCGCGGGAGGCGGAGCGCGATTCAATGTTCCGGCTGCAACTGGTGAAATCGTTGCGACTGTCGGCGGAACGCGGGCTCATGCGTCGATGCCTGATTCACTGCGAGTTGGACGTGTGCTCGTCATCGGCTCAGCCGGATGGGAAACGAAGTTCGTCACCGCTGCCCTCGAAGAAGACGGATGGAAAGTCGATACCGACGTGCACATCGCCCCGTCGATACTTGTAACTCAGGGAGCGACAAGCTCGATCGACACTGCAAGATATTCCACGGTGATTGCACTCGATGCGTCGGCTGCATCGCGTGCGGGCGAGATCGCACGGTTTGTTGCAAGTGGGGGAGGGGTGGTACTCGCGGGCGGCACCGGTGGCCTCGTAGCCTTTGCATCAATTCGAGCCGGAGCTGCAGGCAAAGCGCCTTCTCAAGCCGAAATCGTGGGGGAACCCGGCGCGATTACACAGGCATCGCTTGCGGCGGTTCCAATTGTCGGATTGAGAAACGATGCAATCAGAGTCGAGTCGCGCGGCAGCGAGACAATTTCCGCAGCGCGGCGCCACATCGCGGGGCGCGTACTGCAGACGGGATATATCGACACATGGCGATGGCGCATGAGTGGCGGAGATGAAGCGCCCGCAGAACATAGACAATGGTGGACGCGCGTAGTGGCAAGCGTCGCGTACGCACCAGCTGTGACTCACAGTGTTTCGACCGCTGACAACGCGCCGGTTGCTGACCTGGTCGCAGCATTGGGACCGCAATCGGTCCAATCAAAGTCTGTGCTCGCATCTGCGGCAGGGTCGATATCAATGTGGCTGCTCTTTGCGATCCTGTCCCTGTCGCTCCTCGGCGAATGGGCTTCGCGGCGCTTGCGGGGCCAGCGTTAAGACATGGGATTGGAACTGGAAACTGAAGACTGGGATTGAGAACTGGAAACTGAGGACTCGTTGCTGGACACTGATAGCTCTCGTTCTGACCGGGTTTAAACCCTATCAGA
>DASUXX010000257.1:0-7973 GCA_036377755.1 Gemmatimonadaceae bacterium | reverse complement strand
CGTCGGAGAGAATTTCTCCGTAACGCTCGTGCGCGCCGTTTTCTGCAAGTGAAATCAGCAGATCGTTCTCGCTCTTCACGTCACCCGGCAGCGGGAACGCGGGCACCTGATACTGCTTTGAGAGTTTTACTCCTGCTTCGTCACCGATCCTGAGCGTGTTCTCGAGTACGTCGGGTCTGTCAGGAAATGCCTCGGCGATTTCACGCGCATTCTTGAAGTACAATCCTTCGTCGTATCGCATGCGATCGGTGGAGGTATACTCCTTTCCCATCCCGATGCAGAGAAGGACGTCGTGCGCTTCGTGATCTTCGCGCCTGAGGAAGTGCGCATCGTTAGTCGCGACGACAGGAATGCCAAGCTCTGACGCGAGCTTGAACACGCGACGGTTCAGCTCAGCCTGTCCCTCGGAATTGTGCGCCTGAACCTCGAGGTAATAATCCTTGAACGTGTTCGCGTACCATGATGCTGCTTCGCGCGCGCCCGCCCAGTTGTCTGTGAGCAGGTGCGATGCAACTTCTCCCGCCATGCATGCTGAGCTGACGACGATTCCTTCATTGTATTTCGCGAGAAGCTCGCGATCTATGCGCGGACGCGAATAGAAACCTTCTGTGAAGCCAAGTGATGAAAGCTTCACGAGGTTCCTGTAGCCGGTCTCGTTCTTTGCGAGTAGCACGAGGTGCCAGTACGGCTTGCGATTGCCTTCGCGCTCCTTCACCCGACGGTCGCCCGGCGCAACGTACGCCTCCATTCCTACAAGCGGGCGTATGCCTGCCTTGTGTGCTTTCTCCTGAAACTCCCACGCCCCGTGCATGTTGCCATGGTCTGTGATGGCGAGGGCGGGCATCTCGAATTCGAGCGCCCGTTCGATCAGGTTATCGATCCGATTTGCGCCGTCGAGGAGGGAATATTCCGAATGGCAATGGAGATGGACGAAAGACACATCTCATTATAACGCGACAGCTTCGGCCTGTCGCGGTTCGCGCACCCGATTCGGTATCGAGTGCGCTAAAACCCGCAGCAGCTACTTGGTCTTGATAGAGATTGCGCCGGCGATCGGCTCGTTTCCGATGTCGGAGAGGACGATCGATGCGCGCGAGGACTCGAGCCATTCCATCGTCTTGATTCCCGACGCGCTTATCGAGCGCAGCGCCTCGATCGTTCCGATCTTGCTGCCGTCGAGGTAGACGAGCGTCACCTGATTGTTGATGGAGCCGCCGCCGATGGAGCCAGTTGCTCCGGCACGCAGCCAGTGAGGCCGAAGCCGATACACCAGATCGTATGCGTTCGTTGCGGGCACGGTCGCAATCTCTACGCTTGTCACTTTATTGCGCGAAGATTCGCTCACTTCCGCCTTTGGTCCACTGCCGCCTGATGCGCACGCAGACAGGAACACTGCGCCAGCAATTGCAAAAAGCCGGTAACGCTTCATCAAGTCTCCTCCCGCCCGGCAATGCGGGCAGACCATGGTTTGTATCGCCGAAACGTTCGGCGTCAGGATAGTAACGGGCAGGGAATCCGGCAACATTCTGTAAAGAGCGTGTAGTCGCCGCATCATTTGCATTGTGTGCAAATGTACCCCTTGCTATGCTTGAGTGAACGGGCCTTCACTATGGGATAATGCGCCACGCATCGCGGTCAATAATTGCTGGCACCGCACTAGGCATCGCGTGTGCTGCGGCACTGTTTTCTGTCGATGCGCAAGCGCAGGGAGTCATCGCTGGAATCGTCACTGATTCGACCGGTGCTCCGATATCCAACGCGGAAGTTACAGTCCCGGGCGCGCCTTACTCTTCGCGCACCGATGACGCGGGCAGGTTCCACATCAATTCCGCTGCTGGCCTTGTAACGGTGAGTGCCCGCCGGATTGGATTCGAGCCGGGATCCCGACAGGTTCAGCTCAATGGCTCTAATGAAGCAACGCAGGTAACCATTCAGCTGAAAGCGTTGCCAAGTGTTCTCAAGCCTGTCGTGGTGAGAACGAGCAAGGTCGAATACACCGGCCGTCTTGCGGGATATTATCGGCGTCTCGAGAATCAGAACGCCGGCGTCTTCATTCCGCGCTCGCAGATCGACCGTGAGAATCCGCGCACATTGAGTCAGCTGCTGACTCACGTTCCGGGAATCAATGCGACGCGAATGCGCGGTGGCGGATCAGGCGTGAGAATGCGAGGCCGCGCCTGCTGGCCTCTCGTGTGGCTCGATGGACTGCCGATGGGGGCAGGCGAAGTCGATCTCGATGCATTCTCACCGACATCCATTCACGGCATCGAGCTTTACCTCGGCTCGACTACTGCACCGATGGGATACATCGCGAATCGCGATCAATCGAGCTGCGGTACCATACTGTTGTGGTCGCGTGGCCCTGACACTGATCCAATAAGGAAGTCCAGTGGTCAGAGATTCGATCTAGAGCGAATGGTTGCATCGCTCAAGGTTTACACCGCTGACCAGGTGGATCAGCCCGTTGCTCCCGATCCTGATTATCAGATGAGAGTCGAGTATCCTGCGGCTGTATATGCCGCGGGAAGCGGCGGATCGGTGGTTGTGGAATTTGTCGTCGATTCAGTCGGAAGGGTGGAGCAGGGCACGTTAGGGATCGTGTCGTCCACCGATCCGCTTCTAAGCGAAGCGGTAAAACGCGCTGTGGAGGGGGCGAGCTACACTCCAGCGCGGCTGAAAGGCACCGCCGTCCGCCAGGTGGTGGTTCAACCTTTCACATTCCCCGCACGCGAAAAGAAAAACCCCCGAAGCTGAAGCTGACCGGGGGCTTACAAATTCCTTGCGTTCCGGGAAACCTGCGCCATATTTGCGCCCGGAAATAAATGACCCTTTACCACGCTTCCGCCCAATACCTGGTGAGAAGCGCGGTAGCTGTTGTACCCGAGCCTGTTCCTTTGCAGTGCGTGAGTGACCGCACCGTTTTGAAGTTGGCCGGCTGATTGGTTAGACGCCGGTGATCGATAAATGGTTTCATATAGAACTCACATTTTCCAAAAAGGAGGGTCACCCCACCCACGAACCACGCATTGGTGTGTAATGCCCGGCCGATTTGTATCGGCTGCGCGGCGCAGGGAAAGCAAAGCAGGGTGAAATCGGCAGTATCTCGAAAAACCCCATTGAGGTACGTATGAAGAAACTACTCCGTCCAACGAAGGCCCTCCTTCTGATCGTTGCGGCACTTGTCGGCGTCTCGCCGGCGGTAGCCCAGGGTCAGGGGGCGGTAATTTCCGGCCGGGTGCAGTCCGAACAGGGACAGCCACTCGTCGGTGCAAACGTGTACATCAACGACCTGAATCTTTCGGTCGGAACATCTCAGACCGGCGCCTTCACGCTGACTATTCCGCAGGCGCGGCTCAACGGCCAGACGGTCAACGTTCGCGTTCGTGCGATCGGCTATCAGCCGCAGATGCGGCAGATCACGCTGACCGCGGGATCACAGACGATCAACTTCGATCTGCGCAGAGACGTAACGCAGCTCGGTGAAGTCGTCGTCACCGGTGTCGCAACTGCGACCGAGCAGCTCAAGCTGCCCTTCACGGTGAATAGAATCGACACGACGAACATGCCCGTCACGGGATCCAACCCTGTCGCACAGCTTCAGGGCAAGATTCCCGGCGCAATGATCGTCAGCGCATCTGGCCGCCCCGGCGCTGCTCCGTCAGTCGTGCTTCGCGGACCCGTCTCGCTCGATGCGACCGGCCGCAGCCAGCAGCCGCTCTATCTTCTCGATGGCGTTCCGCTCCAGGGCGGACTTCCTGACATCAACCCGAACGACATCGAGAACGTCGAAGTCGTGAAGGGTGCAGCCGCTGCGTCGCTCTACGGCGCACGCGCTGGCGCAGGCGTCATCAACATCACCACCAAGACCGGCAAGAACGCGCAGAGCGGTGTCCGCTTTGGCGTTCGCACCGAAGCTGGTGCTGGTGACATCGAAAGACAGTTCCCGCTCGCTCAGCGCACCCCGATGGTGATTGCGCCGAATGGCAAATACTTCTGCACCCGTGAAGTTGTCGGCGGCTCGATCTGCGGTCGCTACATCGACTGGGATTCGGAAGTGGCACGCATCAACAACAACGGTGAGGACTTCTCGGGATCGCCGCAGACTTTCTACGGTGAAGCCGATCTCGCTGCTGCTCCGACCTACGAAGCAATGACGGGGCAGTTCGTCATCAATCCTTATCCGTACAACCGCGATCCAGTCGCTCAGCTCGTGACGCCTTCGGCGTATGCGAACTCGAACATCGACATGCGCGGCAAGATCAACAACACCGGAGTATTCGCCAGCCTTGGGAACCTGACCCAGCAGGGTCCGATTCAGGGACTCGGTGGATTCGTCCGTAACTCGGCGCGCCTCAATGTCGATCAGCGCTTTGGCGATCGCATCAGCGCGAACGTGAATACGTTCTACAGCCAGAGCCAGGATCACGGGGCACAGCTCGACACTGAAGGCGCAGGCTCAGCGAGCCCGTTCTTCACGATCACTCGCGCGCCGTACGTAGCGAACATCGAAGCACGCGATGCGCTTGGCCGCATCGTCGTTCGCCACAACCCGACAGCGCAGGGCTCGCAGAACTTCAACCCGCTGTATGCGGCGACCTACAACAAGCGCACTGATCGCAGCACGCGCTTCGTCGGTGGAAGCAGCGCGAAGTACACGCCGTTCGACTGGCTCAACATCGAAGGCAACGTTGGTTACGATCGCTCGACAGGCGTCTACACCCAGCAGCGTGATCGCGGCTGGCGCGTGGTTTCGTCGAACCCGTCGGCATCGGCTGGATTCATCGGCAACGGCAGCGTCGACAACGAGCAGCTGACAACCGGACTTGCCGCATCTGCAACGCACACATTCTTCAGCGACCTCAACGCAACGCTGACCTCGCGCTACATCTATGGCGACCAGACGCTGCGCAGCCAGGACCTGAGCGGAACAGAGCTCGTGGTCGGTGGCCTCGAGACGGCTGATGCCGCGACGAAGAACTTTGCGATTTCGTCGGGCGTCCAGAAGATCCGCGACATGGGTTACTTCCTTGGCGCAGACCTCGACTGGAAGGATCGTTACGTATTGAACGGACTCGTTCGTCGCGACGGAAGCTCGCTCTTCGGAGCAGGCAACCGCTGGCAGACCTTCGGCCGTATCGCAGGAGCGTGGATTGCCTCACGCGAGCCGTGGTGGCCCGCACCTGACGCATTGAGCCTCTTCAAGCTCCGTGCATCACGCGGATCGACCGGTCAGCGCCCGCGCTTCAGCGCTCAGTATGAGACCTTCACCATCGGAACCGGCGGAACCTTGAGCCCGGCATTCCTTGGAAACAAGAATCTCAAGCCTGAGATCAACACCGAGACGGAGCTTGGAGGAGACTTCGAGTTCTTCCACCGTGTCGGCGTCAACATTTCGTACGCCAAGGCAGTTGTCGATGATCAGATCCTCCCCGTCCGCGCATCCACTGCATCTGGATTCCAGTTCCAGTGGCTGAACGCCGGTGAGATCACCAATAAGACCTGGGAGGGAACGCTCACTGTTCCGATCATCCAGCGTAAGAGCTTCAACTGGACGGGCCGCCTGATCTATGATCGCACCCGCTCGGTCATCACGAGGCTCGACGTGCCTGACTTCACGGGCGACATCACCGCGGGAAATACGTTCACCGTCTTCAAGTTCCGTCAGGGCGAGAAGATCGGCACGATGTATGGTCCGGCGTTCGTCCGTAACTGCTCGGAGCTTCCGACCAACTTCCAGAACCAGTGCTCGATGGCGTCGGGTGACGTCAACGCGGCATATCGTCCGAACGACGAGGGCTACATCGTCTGGGTTGGACAGGGCAACCTGCCTTCGGAAGGCATCACGAAGAATCTCTATCGCGCGCAGATTCCTCTCGGACAGGGTCCGTGGGGCAACCGCGTGAACTGGGGCATGCCGATCATCCAGCGTGATGAGAACAACGGCAACAACATCCGCTCTGTCGCACTCGGCAGCGGAATGCCCAAGTATCACTGGGGACTTTCGCAGAACGTCGACTTCGGCCGCTTCAACCTGTACGGCCTGCTCGACGCATCGCACGGTCAGAAGCTGTTCAACATCCAGTATGCGTGGTCGCTCTCCGACATGATGAGCGATGTAGTCGCGCAGCAGGGTAAGACAGTCGAGACCGCGAAGCCCATTGGCTACTACTGGCGTCAGGGTCCGTCGCTCGCCCCGACCGCAGGCTCGACCGCGGGTATCGGTGGCTTCTACGACGTGCTCGGACCGAACAGCTACAACATTCAGGACGCGAGCTATGTGAAGCTGAGAGAAGCATCGCTCAACTTCCGTCTTGGCTCGATCGCGGGCACTGGCGACTGGAAGATCGGCGTCATCGGCCGCAACCTGAAGACGTGGTCGGACTTCAAGGGCTTTGACCCTGAGTCGGGCAACACCAGCGGAGCGTTCAACTCCGCGGCGCTGACCGGCGTGGCCGGGTTCCGTTATCCAAAGATGCGGACCTACACAGTCCAGCTGTCCACTTCGTTCTAACTGGGAATTACATCGGTGGGCAGGCCGTGAGAAAATCACGGTCTGCCACACCTAACCCTTCAATGAATTAATGAGGCTTTTGATGCGTCACCGAACGAAAGTCCGAGTCATGGCCGGAGCGGTGCTGGCAGCGTCGATGTCGATCGTCGCATGTCAGGACAATCCGCTGGCTGTGCCTAACCAGCAGAACCCGGACGTTTCCAAGGTTTACGGAAGTCCCAAGGATGTTGAAGTCATCATCTCGAAGACCTTCCAGCAGCTTTGGAACGCCCAGCAGGCAAATACAGGAATCGGTGTGCAGACCATGGTCATGTCGTTCGAGAGTCATTCAGGACTCGCGAACTTCGGGCTTGGCGCGCGTGCCGCAATTCCGCGCGGCGTGATCAGCAACGCGCTCGGCAATGCAAACCAGACCGAAAATTTCCAGGATTACGATGGTCTGCAGCGCAACGCCCGCAGCGCAGCGAATGGAATCGCCGCAATCAACGCATTCAAGGCGGCCGGCAACACGATCGGCTCGAATGCACGTGATGCGAGAGCAAAGGCATTTGCATTCTTCTCGCTCGGCTATGCGCTTGGCAACGTCTCTCTGATCTACGATTCAGCAGCGATCATCCTGCCGAGCACACCGACCGATGAGATTCCGGCACTCTCCGCTGCAACAGACGTAATGAACTCCGCGCTCGAGATGCTCGATTCAGCGCTGGCAGTTTCGTCGTCACCAGCAGCAACTGATGGATCGAACGGCTTCCCGATTCCAAAGGACTGGATGAGCGCTCCTGCGGATGTGTCGGTCGACCGTTTCCGTCAGATCGTTCGCTCGTATAAGGCCCGGTTCCGTGCAAACGTTGCGCGCACTCCGCAGCAGCGCGGCGCGGTGAACTGGGATGCAGTGATCGCTGATGCAGAGGCCGGTATCACCACCGATCTCATCATCAACGCAGATGCTTCGACCGGCTGGGCACTCGGCTGGCGCAACCAGCTCGCAGTGGATGCGACCTGGAGCCAGATCACTCCGATGATCACCGGAATGGCAGATACGACGCGGGCGTACGATGCGTGGCTTGCTACGCCTCTCGGATCCCGCTCGCCGTTCCTCATTCGTACCCCTGACAAGCGCTTCCCCGCTGGCGAAACCCGTGCGGAGCAGCAGGCAGTCACCGGCTCCGGCCGTGGCGGCACACCCGTCGGCTCGCTGTTGTATTTCCGCAATCGTCCGTCGGGCGAAGATGGAAATGCAGAGCCATGGGGTAACGGCTGGTACGATAACTGGCGCTTCTGGGGCGCGCGCGCGGCTGGTGGTAACGGCCCCGTGGTCGCAATGGATGCCAACGAGATCGACCTCCTTGCTGCAGAGGGCTACTATCGCAAGGGCAACCTCGCGAAGGTCACCGCGCTCATCGACAAGAGCCGTGTGCCTGCTGGCCTCGAGGCCCTCACAGGACAGGTCTCAACCCTGACC
>DASUXX010000256.1:0-8594 GCA_036377755.1 Gemmatimonadaceae bacterium | reverse complement strand
GTTCACCGCCCGCAAACTCGAGCAAGCCGCGATGGCCGGCGTGCAGAGCCGAGACGCAATGAATCGCTGCATCCCCTGGCTGAATGCACGGAACTGTCACCCAGTGATTGCCCGTTATCTGCCACGGTATGCGCGGAAGAGGAGCCATTACGCGCCTGCGGCGCTCTCGAGAAGCTCCTTCGCGTGAGCCCGGCTCACCTTGCTCTCGGGATCGCCGCCAAGCATGCGTGCAATCTCCACGACACGTGTCGAGCCCTCGAGGACGGCAACATCAGCAGTGGTGACGCCGCCTTTTGCAGCCTTCGAGACGACGATGTGATTGTGCGCGCGCGCAGCAATCTGTGGCAGGTGCGATATCGCAAACACCTGATGATGCTCAGCAACTCGGCGGAGTGTATCGCCAACCTGCAGTCCGACCTTGCCGCCGATCCCGGCATCCACTTCATCGAACACGAGGGTGGGAACAGAATCAGCGCGAGCGAGAATTGTCTTGAGGGCAAGCATTACTCGCGACAGCTCGCCACCTGATGCAACTCTCGCAAGCGGACGAGCCTCATGTCCAACGTTGAGCGCAACGCGGAATTCTATGTCTTCAGCGCCGTGCTCGTCGATTGATTGTTTCGGTGCGAGAACTATCGAGAATTTCCCGCCATTCATGCCGAGGTCGGGCAGAACTGCATCCACCGCTTTGGAGAGCTTCTTTGCCGCAGCGTTTCTCAGGGACGAGAGCTTAGCCGCCGCGTCGTGAAGTTTCTCCCGAGCCGCGTTCTCGCGCGCCGTGAGCTGCGCAAGATCGAACGATCCGGAATCGACAAGATCGAGCTCCGCACGTGACTTTCGGCCCATCTCGATTACGTCGTCGAGCGTAGGGCCGTATTTCTTTACGAGAGAATAAATCACTTCGCGGCGGCGACGGACGCTTTCGAGCCGATCAGGATCGAGATCGACCGACGAGGCGTAATCATCTACGGAGCGCGCGAGCTCGTCGAGTGCATAGAACCCCGAATCAAAGAGCTCCTGAAGCCGCGCTCCCGCGGTATCGACCTTCTGAATTCCGGCAAGCGAGCGATTTACATGCGCGAGCCTGTCCAGAATTCCGTCTTCGTCTCCCGATAAGAGAGCGCTCACAGCTGCCGCGAGCCCCTTCAGCTCATCTGCATTCTCGAGAACTCTCGCTTCATCCTCGAGACGCGTGTCTTCACCCGCGACGAGCCTTGCATCCTCGATTTCCTTGACGACATGCCGCAGATAATCAGCGCGGCGCTCCGCATCAGCGCGTCGCGATGCCAGCTGTGAAATCTCGCGCCTGACCGCAGAAAGCTCTGCATATGCATCGCTGACCTCACCCGCACGCGCGGTTGCCCCGCCAAACTCGTCGAGAATGGATCGCTGTGAATCACTGTCGAGAAGAGTCTGCGCCTCATGCTGGCCGTGCAGATTCACGAGTGCGCGCCCGATTTCCCCAAGCACAGTTGCAGTTACAGGCGATCCATTCGCCCATGCACGTCCGCGCCCGGCGCTCGATATCTCGCGCTTCAAGACGATAGTGCCTTCATCAGTCTCGATTCCACGCTCGTCGATCATCGACGCGACTGCCGGCCGGCCGGATATATCGAACACTCCTTCGACAGTCGCCTTGTCTGCGCCGGTTCTTATCAGATCCGAGCTCCCTCGCTCCCCGAGAAGAAAGCCAAGAGCTCCAACGATTATCGACTTGCCCGCGCCCGTCTCACCTGACAGGACATTGAATCCGTCAGACAAGGGAAGGGCGAGCGACTCGATGATCGCAAAGTTTTTTATGCGGAGCTCGGTCAGCATTTCCTACTCTTCCTCTGGCGGACCACCCCATCCCAGCTTGCCGCGCATGCGCTCGAAGAAGCTGGTTCCCGGGAGACGGATAATCTTCACCGGGTTTTCGGCCCGGCGCACTACAAGCTTCTCGCCAGGAACCAATTCAGTGCCAACCTGACCATCGACAGTGACCATCAAAGTTTCGGAGCTTTGAGTTGTATCGACTACAACTTCAGCGTCAGGTGATACGACGAGCGGGCGAACGCCAAGGGCGTGAGCAGAGATTGGAGTGAGCAGGATCGACTCGACTGTCGGAACGACTACCGGGCCGCCTGCCGAAAGACTGTATGCGGTTGATCCAGTTGGCGTGGAGATGATGACTCCATCTGCAGCGTAGGTTCCGATAGAGTCGCCATCCACACTCAGCCCCACGCGCACAACGCGCGCGAATCCGCCCTTGTGAACCACAAAGTCATTGAGCGCACGCCACTGCTGTCGATATGCGCCCTTTCCATCGACTGCTGCAGCCTGCAATGCCATTCGTGCTTCTGCGACAAAGTCATTCGAAGCAAGCGCGCGAACAGCCTGGCCGATTTCATCTGTGCCGCACGTCGTCAAAAATCCTACACGCCCGAGATTTACGCCGAGTATCGGTGCTGCCGCTCCGTCGAGCCATCGCGCTCCGCGGAGCAGAGTGCCATCGCCGCCGAGTGTAATAAGTGCGTCGATTGAATCCGGACTTCCGAGCTGGCCACCTTGTTTCGCAACAGCAAGCATCTCCGGCTCGAATGCGAGATCGAGACCGAGCTCTGGTGCGAGCCTCAGCAATCCGTCGAGTATGTCCGGCAGGTCGTCATAGCCGGTATGACCTATGACGCCGACGCGCATCAACCCGCGCGCAGCCTTGCGCCTCGCGCGTCGCTGTGACGGACCTGCTTTGCGCGCGCCGCAATTCCCGCCGCATCGAGTCCGACACTCGCGAGCTGTCGTGCACGTGATGCCTGTTCGATGAACCGGTCGGGCACACCGTGCGCAATCACGCGCACTGCAGGATCCATCTGCGCGACCACAGCCGACATGAATGCGCCGAATCCATTCACAACCGTTCCTTCCTCGACGACGAGAATGTCGCGATTGTCGGCAACGATCGATGCGAGCATCTCTTCGTCGTAAGGCTTCATGAACCGGCAGTTCACGACAGTCGCGTTGATTCCCTCTTCCGCAAGCTTCTCGGCCGCAACGACCGATGGGAGAACCATCGTACCTGTTGCGAGGATAGCGAGACCACCATTCGGGTCACGCGATGATGCGCCCTTGCGAAGAACTTCCCACGTGCCGTAAGGAACAGCGTCGACCTTCGACATCGCGGGTGCGACGTCCGGTGACGCATCGCGTGGATAGCGAATGCTGAACGGACCAGTAGTGTGCAATGAAGCTGAGCGCATGAGTCCAAGCATCTCCGTTCCATCTTTCGGAGCGGTCACAGTCATGCCGGGAACTGCGAGCATGTATGCGATGTCATACAGGCCCATGTGTGTCGGGCCATCTTCTCCAACAAGTCCCGCGCGATCCATCGCAAAAACAACAGGAAGATGCTGAATGGCAACGTCGTGAATCACGTTGTCGTACGCGCGCTGAAGGAACGTCGAATAGATCACGCAGAATGGATGTACTCCGCGCGTCGCCATTCCCGCAGCGAATGTCACCGCATGGCCTTCCGCAATGCCAACATCGAAGAACCTGTCCGGATGTGCCGACGCAAAAATTCCCGTTCCCGTACCACTCGGCATTGCGGCAGTAATCGCAACGATCTTTTCGTTTTCATCTGCGAGCTCAGCGAGTCCCTTTCCGAACACTGCGGTGTACGCTGCGTTGGATGAAGAGACTTTCAGCTGCTTGCCGGTTGCAGGATCATGGCCGGGGGGAAGCGCGTGCCACTTCTCGGTGTGTTCGCCTGCCGGGAAACCTTTTCCCTTCTGAGTTATTACGTGAACGAGACGCGGTCCCGTAAAATCGCGCACTGCAGTGAGTGTATCGACAAGTGCATCGATGTCGTGACCATCGATGGGTCCAAAATATCGGAAGCCGAGCTCCTCGAATAGCACGCCCGGTGTGAGGAAAGCTTTCATGCTCTCTTCCCACTTCTTCACGAGACCGGTAACGCTCTTGAGCTTTGACGGTGATGCTTCGATCACACTTCCGATTGCAGATCGAACGCGATTGTACAACGGGTTACGCTGAATCGATGTGAGATACTTCGACATCGCACCAACGTTCGGCGCGATGGACATCTCGTTGTCATTCAGGATCACTATGAAATCGCGACCCGATGCGCCGGCGTTGTTCAGTCCTTCATACGCAAGGCCGCATGTCAGTGCACCATCGCCAAGTATCGAGACGACTTTGAACGATTCACCATTCAGGTCGCGGGCTGCAGCCATTCCCAGTCCGGCAGAAATCGCGGTGGCAGCATGACCTGCGCCGAACGTGTCGTACTCGCTCTCAGTGCGCTTGAGGAATCCGGAGATTCCATTCTCCTGCCGGAGCGACTCCATCTCATCGTTGCGCCCTGTGAGAAGCTTATGCGGATAGCCCTGATGTCCGACGTCCCAGACCACTTGATCTCGTGGAGTGTCGAACACCGTATGTATCGCAACCGCGAGCTCGACGACGCCGAGTCCTGCACCGATGTGGCCGCCTGTGCGGGAGCACACTGCGATGAGACGGTCGCGCATTTCCGATGAAAGCTCGCGCAGCTCGTCGCGGCTCATCGATCTCAGTGCCCGGGGAAGTTCCCTGCTTTCCAGAATGGACATATATCTTCGTTTATTGCGTCAGTGGCTTCTCGATACGATAAAGTCCGCGAGCCGCTCGAGCTCCGCGGTCAGTAGTCTTTCCTTTCTGAGCGAGCCGCATCCCTCTTCGACGAGAGACGCAGCGCGCTTTACAGCACCCTCTACTCCAAGCAGCGCCGGATACGTGCTCTTTCCCAGCTCTGCATCGCGTCCGGCAGTCTTACCCAGCCGTGCCGTCGACGACGTCACGTCGAGCACGTCATCCATGATCTGAAATGCGAGCCCGATCGAATCGCCGTAAGCTGCAAGAGCATCGAGACGCGAATCGGTCGCTCCTGCTGCAATGCCGCCGACCCGCACAGATGCCCGGATGAGCGCGCCGGTTTTGGACCGATGAATTCCATCCAGCTGATCCCTCGAAAGCTCGAGTCTTTCGGCTGCGAGATCGAGATACTGGCCACCGATCATTCCACCGGCACCAGCACCCTGCATCAATACCTTAACTATCGTACAGCCTGCACCTGCGGGCAACCGAAGTGAGCGTGCGGACTTTAGCGCTACCCGCGCCGCGAGCGGTATCATCGCCGCCCCGGCAGCGGCAGCGACCGGTACCGAGAACTCGCGGTGTGTCGATGGGCGCCCTCGCCGCATATCATCGTCGTCCATACACGGTAGATCATCGTGTACCAGTGAATACGCATGAATGATTTCGACAGATGCAGCAAGGCCTGATGCGTCGTGAACCCCGCCCGCCGCCTTGTAGGCTGCAAGCACGAGCATTCCGCGCATCCGCTTGCCGCCATTCGAGAGAGCATACGAGACCGCTGATCTCACTGGTTCTGCAAGGATGCCGAGCTCGCTGCTGACAACTTGGCCTATGGCCGATTCTACGTGAGCCCGGTGCGCGGACTGCTGCCCCTTATCCTCCGAAATCGCGCAGCTCCAGGACGCCGTCGGCCCGCTCGATGAGCTCCTTCACTTTTGCCTCAGTCTCGTTGAGCTCCTGAGAGGCTTCCCGGAGAAGCTCGATGCCCTCCTCAAACAGGCCAAGCGACGCCGTAAGGTCGAGGCGGTCATTCTCGAGCTGGGCGACGATCTGCTCGAGCCTGGTGAGGTTTTTCTCGAAGGACATTCTCTGGAATATAGCGGGGGTGGGTTACGGGTTACGGGTTTCGTGTCCTCGAGGTTCTGGTGTTGAGGGTCATGGGTCAAGGGTTATGGGTCTGACCCTCAACTCATTACCTGGAACCCGGAACACACGACCACAAGAAACCCCCAACCCATTGCCAATAACCCGTATGTTATATATCCTTCTATCCGGATATAATGATATATCAAAGTCCTCAGATCTTCGATCGCATGACCGCCCTCGCCGACTCTATCCGGAGCCGGATGCTGCTCCTTCTCGAGCGGCACGAGCTCACAGTCAATGAGATCAAGTCGGTGCTTCAGCTTCCCCAGTCCACCGTCAGCCGACACCTCAAAGTGCTCGGCGACCATGACTGGATCGTATCCCGGCCTGAAGGAACCAGCCGCCGGTATCGGGCTGCGGAAAAGCTCGATGCATCGAGCAGAAAGCTGTGGAGCGTCGTCCGCGAGCAGGTCGTTGCAACGCCAGCCGCATCGCAGGATTCACGTCGCGTCCAGACAATTCTCGCGCACCGTCGCAGCAAGTCGCAGAAATTCTTTTCATCGTCTGCGGGACAGTGGGACCGAATGCGCGTCGACCTTTTTGGTCAGCGCGCCGATCTTCTCGGGCTTCTTGGATTGCTCGATGATTCGTGGTTCGTCGGTGACCTGGGATGTGGAACAGGACAGCTCTCGGAATCGCTCGCACCGTTCGTCAGCAAGGTCATCGCTGTCGATGATTCGGCTGCAATGCTTGGTGCAGCACGTCGTCGTCTCGCTGCGATGAACAACGTCGAGGTAAAGAGTGGCCGGCTCGAAGCTCTTCCAATAGAAGATGGCTCGCTCGATGCAGCGCTTCTTTTTCTTGTGCTGCATTACGTTCCCGAGCCCGAGACCGCGATTCGCGAAGCGTATCGCACGCTCAAGCCGAACGGGCGTCTCCTCATTGTCGACATGATGCCGCACGATCGCGAGGATCTGTCGCACGAGATGGGACACGTATGGCGCGGATTCTCCGAAGAGCAGATAGCATCGATGCTCGGCGAATCCGGATTTTCGGCAGCGCGATATCATCCGCTGCCGCCTGATGAAGCAGCAAAAGGACCTGTGTTGTTTGCGGCAGTCGCGCGCCGCACCGAAGCGCGGCGTGAAGACCAGGATGGCGCACCTCAGTTAGCGCTGACTGCCTGACAGTTTGAACCAATCACCATCGCACCAGAGGAAAGCATAGTGACGAGCGTAGCAGAAATGCCGGTCACCGGGAGCAGGAAAGGATCGAGCCGGTTCGCCGTGAGCGATGACCGTCTTCCCTACAAAGTGAAGGACATCACTCTCGCGGATTTCGGCCGCAAGGAAATCCGCCTTGCCGAGCACGAGATGCCGGGACTCATGGCTCTCAGAAAAGAGTACAAGGGCAAGAAGCCTCTCGACGGCGCAAAGATCATGGGCTCACTGCACATGACGGTGCAGACCGCCGTTCTCATCGAGACGCTCGTTGAGCTCGGCGCCGATGTGCGCTGGGTGTCGTGCAACATATTCTCGACGCAGGATCATGCTGCTGCGGCAGTCGTTGTCGGAAAGGATGGAACGATCGACGATCCTCAGGGCGTCCCGGTTTATGCATGGAAGGGCGAAACGCTCGAGGAGTACTGGTGGTGCACCGATCAGGCGCTAGTGTGGCCTGACGGATCAGGCCCGAATCTTCTCCTCGACGATGGAGGAGATGCAACGCTTCTCGTTCACAAGGGCGTCGAGTTCGAGAACGCTGGCGTTGTTCCTGATTTCGATGAAGAGCGCGATTCTGAAGAGTACGGTGTGATCCTCAATCTCCTCCGCAACGAGTACAAGAAGAATCCAACTCGCTGGAACACGATGTCGAAAGATCTCCGCGGTGTTTCCGAGGAAACCACGACTGGTGTGCACCGTCTCTATCAGATGATGGAAGCGGGCCAGCTCCTGTTCTGCGCAATCAACGTCAACGATTCAGTCACCAAGTCCAAGTTCGACAACCTCTACGGCTGCCGTCACTCGCTGACAGACGGAATTCTTCGCGCATCAGACGTGATGCTCGCAGGAAAAGTCGCTGTTGTCTGCGGATATGGCGACGTAGGCCAGGGCTGCGCGCAGGCGCTCAAGGGTCAGGGCGCGCGCGTCGTGATCACCGAGATCGATCCTATCTGCGCACTTCAGGCAGCGATGGAAGGTTATCAGGTGACGACTCTCGAAGATGTAGTCGAGACCGCTGACATCTTCATTACGGCGACCGGCAACAAGGACATCATCACTGCCGAGCATATGTCGCGCATGAAGGACAAGGCGATCGTCGGCAACATCGGTCACTTCGACAACGAGATCGACATGGCCGGTCTCAAGAAGGCTGAATCGAAGGGTGTGCAACGAATCAACATCAAGCCGCAGTACGACGAGTACGTATTCCCTGATGGTCACTCGGTGATGATTCTCGCCGAAGGCCGTCTGCTGAATCTTGGATGCGCAACGGGTCACCCGAGCTTCGTGATGTCAGCGAGCTTCACCAACCAGGTGATGGCGCAGATCGAGCTGCACACGAACAACGCGTCGTACGAGAAGCGCGTTTACACTCTTCCGAAGCATCTCGATGAGAAGGTTGCTCGCCTGCACCTCGACAAGCTTGGAGTCAAGCTCACGAAGCTGTCGAAGAATCAGGCAGAGTATCTTGGTGTTCCGGTTGATGGGCCGTACAAGTCGGATCACTATCGGTACTAGAGATCCTTTCGGGTTGAACTGATAAAGGTGATGCGGTGATTTTGAAGTTCCCCTTGGCAAAACTGGCATAAGCGTCAGGCCTCTTTCTATGAGAGAAGCCGTCCGCTTATGCCAGTTTTGCCAACAGGAACTTCA
>DASUXX010000255.1:0-8533 GCA_036377755.1 Gemmatimonadaceae bacterium | reverse complement strand
TATCTTCGCTTCGTCCATGTTGCGAACCACGAAGTAATGTCCGCCGAGCTTTGTGGCCTGTGACGCAGTGGCACGGGTTTCCTCATGGTAGTACTTGCCATGAATCAGCGCCGTAAATCCACCCTTTGCGTACGATTCGACTCGCTTCCACACGTTGAGAACAGAGCCGCACGTGGTATCGACCATGACACAGCCGATTCCGCGAAGTATCTCGAAATCCTTGATCGTCACGCCGAACGCCGGGAGGATCACAACGTCCTCAGCCGTAACTCCGCTGTAATCAATCCCGCTGGGACCGATCTCCAGGATCTCCACTCCCATATCGCGCAACTTCGTGTTCACGTGCGGGTTGTGGATGATCTCGCCGGCGAGAAAGACTTTACGATCCGGGAATTTGCGCCGGGTCTGGTAGGCGTAGTCCACTGCCCTCTCCACCCCGTAGCAGAAGCCGAATTCGCGGGCTAAACGGACGGTTGTGCCCCCTGCTTCGAGGCAGAACTCCCGCTCCCGAAGCAGGTCCACGAGCCGCCCGCTATAATCAGAAGCAAGCTCCGCCTGGACCTCGGACTTGAGTCCGAAGCCCTTCCGGAAATAGACCTCCGGGCCCGTCTCATGCTTTATGGGCAGGGGGGCAGAAGAAGAGTTGCCCTGGTTTTTTTCGAGTTCCTTAACCGTTGAGTCCGGCATATCACGCAATCTAGCAATGGCAATGGGGTACTGCTCTCAAATAGTACCCCCGAGATGGAAATACTGGCCCCTTCACAGGGGCTGCTTCGTCCTCCGGCCATAGCAAAGGGCGAAGCGATTGGAGTAGTCGCACCGTCATACTCTCCGCGCGAGGGTTCGCTGATGCGCGGCGCAAAGGCACTCGAGCGCGCCGGATACGAGGTCATTCTCGATCCGGACATCCTCGAGATGCGCCGCTTTACGCGGAAACAGGATGAGCGCCGAGCTGCAAACTTCATGGGCATGTGGCTCGATCCGCGAATCAAGGCGGTGATAGGCGGTACCGGTGGATACGGCGCAACACGAATGATTCCTTATCTCGAGCCGGAAATATTCCGCCGCAATCCGAAAATCTTCGTTGGATATTCAGACATCACTGCGCTGCATTTGTGGCTGATGCGACAGGCAGGGCTGCGCGTATTTCACGGTCCCACGGTCGATGATCTGATTCCGCTCGTGCGCGATCCTTCGACTGCATCTCTTCTTGGCGCGATAACAACTCCCCGGCCAGCAACACGCTTTGGTCGCGACGTTGCGCGCGCGATTCGTCCGGGCAAAGTGACCGGCCGTCTCACTGGTGGTAATCTCTCACTCGTGCAGCAGAGCATCGGCACATCGTACGAAATCGATACACGCGATGCGATTCTGTTTCTCGAGGAAACGTACGACCCGATGTCCTTTGCCGACGAACGACTCGTGCACCTGCGCGCTGCGGGATTATTGAAGGACGTGAAGGGAGTGATCTTCGGTCATCTGAATCTCGATCGGTCAGAGGAAGATGAGTTCGAGGATTTTCTTCTCGATCTCGTGAACGATCTCGATGTGCCCATATTGATGGACTTTCCCGCAGGTCACGAAGTTCCGAATCTCACGCTGCCTCTTGGCACGGAGGTCGAGCTGGTCGTCGACGAGAGGACAGGATGGATCAGCTACAAGGACGACGCACTCTCTTCAATGGAGCCGGTGGGAAGCGCTGAGGAGCCGGCCGCGGAAACCGCGGAGACAGTTTCGCCTTAAGCGATCTCCTCGACTGCCCCGCAAAGGAGGTGTATCAGAATGAGATGCACCTCCTGGATGATTGCCGAGTCAGCAGATGGAACTGCGATCACGTGATCTGCATCCGCCCCGTGCAGCCCTGATTCGCCGGTGAGCGCAATTGTCACTGCTCCCTTTGCTTTGGCTGCCTTCAATCCGCGAATCACATTCTCTGATTTTCCGCTCGTGCTGAGTGCGACGGCAACATCGCCAGGCTTGACGAACGCCTCGAGCTGTCTCTCGAAAATCGTCTCGTATCCGAAGTCGTTACTGACGCAGGTCAGCGTTCCCGAATCTGCGGTCAGCGACATTGCGGGGAATGCCCGCCGATTTTTCTTGTACCTGCCGACTAGCTCTTCGGCAAAATGGCCCGCTTCGGCAGAGCTGCCGCCATTGCCGAACGTGAGAAGCTTGCCGCCGTTGCGAAGTGAATTGACGAGCGCGTTTGCGGCGGCTGCCGTCACGGTCTCGAGCTCTGCAACGCTCTTATCTATCGCAGCTTTATGCGCTGCGAAGTGATCGCGAAATGAGTTGTTCATCGGCCGCGAAATTTACGCCGTGGCCCTCCCCGTCGCTTCCCGCCCCTCTCAGCTCCAGGTCTCTTGTCGCCCCTGTCGAAGCCTCTCTGGTGACGCTGCCGCTTCCTGTTGCGTTGACGTGAAGCGAGATCTCTTGCTCGCCGTTCGTCACGCGACTCGCTCTCCGCTGCGTATGGCGATTCTTCGACTTCATCGGGTGACCACGGCTGCGCGAGAAGCTCCTGCAGCTCGTCGAGCGTGTCAGCCCTGATTGCGCCGCGCTGTCCGCGAATTACGACGAACCGGAGAGGACGATCCAGCTCGGGGAGCTCAGCTTCGGTGAGATTGCGCGCAATCTTTTCGGGAAGTCTGAGCCGCGCGACACCTCGATATGCGCCATCGCGTTCCTCTGCATCGTACTCGATGTCGACTTCCCGATCGCGAATGACGGCAGTTTCGGGAAGATCCTCGTACTTCTCACGAACTTCACGCGGAACGATGTCATCGGCTTTGAGAGTGAAGCGCGAATTCCGGAACTGCTCCATCGAGGTAATCCCGGCGAGCTGCTGATCATACCACGCGGTGAGATCCGACAAACGAAAGCGCGGAGTCGCACCCCCTGATCTTCTCCAGGTCTCGCGAATCCTGTCTACCGCCGCACGATTCTTCTTTACCGATGCATGACGCGCCTGGCCTTTGGCCATTGCATCCGCCAGTGCGTGTCTCGCTCTGTCAGCAAGCTCCGGCGGAAATTCGTCGATCACTTCTACTTCGCGTTCAAGCTCGAACCCGAAGTATTCCATCTTCCGCTCGATAACGAGCTGCCCGCCTTTGTGGCGCGGGTCGTAGCTGATGTCGGAAATCCCCCGCGTCGCGAACTTGCGCAGCACGTGCATTGGAATCTGGGTGCCTTCGATTCCGGCGCGGGGAGTGCCCGATCGATCGGCGAAGTAGCGGAGCTCGCCGGCGATCGGGCCCCAGCTGCCGCACACACTGGTCTTCGACACACGAGCTTCGTGTCCGTCGATTGTCTCCTCATCGATGACAAGATCGAGCGGCATGTAGCGCGCGAGGAGATCTCCGAATTTTTTCAGCGTGTGATCGCGCGCCATCGGCATTTTCGAGGGAAGCTCGAGACCAACTCCGCGATACACGCTCGCCATGCCGAGTGCCGCGTCTTCGATCGATTTCACGAGTACACCGCGATGCTCTGCCCAATGCTCGATCTCTTCTCCGAAGAGATGACGAGGCAGTCCGTACACTTCGCCGACATAACCGCATCGCTCGAATGCTTCAGCGTAAAGATTGTAGGCCGTGAGATGATCGCTTCCTGCAACTAGAACTCCGTGCAGGTCACGCTCCTCACGCGTCATGCGGTGAAGTGATTCGATTGAGCTGATGACTGCGAGATACGGGATGAGCTCGTCGTCCGCATTTACGAGCAGCTCTGCCCATGGCCTGTCGACAGGCAGTGCTTCAACTGCACGTCCGTATGTAGACAGACGACCATTCTCGATAATTCCACGCCGCTCGAGCAGCGAAACCGCATTGCGATAGGCAACCCGATCGAGCGGGACGGGAAGGTCGAGCTGCGTTGCGTCGACTCCGAGATCGGCGCATGTCATTGCAACACGCTCCGAATCTCCCGCGAGCTGAAATTCCGGAGCGGTCGGCTCGAGCGAATCGAATTGAATGTCGCGATCCGACAGAATGAAAACGCGCCCGCCTTCGACACGACCATGAACGCGTCCGGCCATCTGCAGGATTTCATTGGCGCCGAGGTGCATTCGGGTCAGCACGTTTTTTCCGCGCTCGATGATGTTGCCGAAGCGCGTATCGTCGATGATTACAGTGTCGAGCCCTTTGACATTGAGCGCGCTCTGACCTGCTGCTGTCATCGCGAGGAAATAAGGCTTGCGCTCACCGCCCTCTAAGAACGGCCGGATAATCCTGATCGGCTCACCGCCGTGATAGTACGCCGTATTGATTCGCGGAAAGAGAGATGAGACTGTTTCCGCAGCTTGTTCAACCCCGGCACGTGTTGGCAAAAACATTCCAACACCGCGCTTCTCGCGAACGACGCGTATCAGGAAGCGATCATCGAGAAAATCGAGCGGATCCTTTCGTATGACTTTGACCTGAGCCGCTCGTGCAGGATCGAACGCGTAGCTCTGCAGCACCTCGGCGGCGTTGAGATACTTCGCGTAGAACGTTGGATCGACGGTCGCTGACAGCCAGATGAACCTGCAGCCGACACGCTTGCCGAGTGCAAGGCAAAGCTCGAGCTCCGCTGATGTCTGGTGAATCTCGTCGACTATGAGAGTATCGGTCGCGAGAATGTCACCGTCCTGGAACCATCGCCGCGCAATTCCTGTCGTGACGATGATGACGTTCCACGTTGGAGTTTCCGGTGTTGCTTCCCGCTCGCGATTCACGACACCAACACGAAGGTCGCTGGTGCGAAGGATTTCTTCAGCGATTGGCCGGATCGATAAAGTCTTGCCGGTTCCCGTGCCGGCGACTATTCCAAATCCCTTTCCTTCGCGCGCGAGCCGCCGGATCTCATCGCCGTGCTGCTGTTGAAGCACCGTTTCGATGTGAAGGTCGAGTGCGAGCTCGATCGTTTCGCACGCGGCGCGGGTTGGCGCAATTACTATGATGCGGCCGGTTGGAGGCTTGGCCGCAATGAACGCCGAATGATCAGGCGGGAGGTATTGGTCTCGTACTTGGCGCATAGGTGTGATTCAAACACCAAAGTGCAAGAATCGTCCTGTTTGAGGAATATGCAGCGCTTGCGCTCGTAGTCTTCACGAACCTGGCGGCATGGAGGCGCTTCTTTTCTTCGGATCGGCCGGATGACCCGGATTCCCTCTTAGCAAATAGACAGATGCTGGCCCTAAGATCTGGCATCTGGTTTTCAACCTTAAAGTCCAGTTCCTGAGCCAGCCTCTATTAGATCTGCAGTGACAGAATCCGGGTCATCCGGCCGATCCGAAGAAAAGAGGCGCCTCCATGCCGCTAAGACTTTCGGGCCACCTCCGACTCTTCAACAAAAAAACCGGGCGAAGATCTAAAGCATCTCCGCCCGGCAACCCCCCAACTTGTGAATCACGGCGTTTTTTAGTGATTCCTGCCGCGTCCCTTGTTCTTGTTCTTGTACTGGCCGTTGTGCTTGCCGTTGTCGTGGCCATTGTTCTGGTCCCAGCGATCGTTCTTTCCGCGACCGTAGCGATTGTCGTTATCGTAGCGACCGTCCCGATCGTAGCGACCATTGCGGTTGCTGGCATAGCGAACAACACGGCGATCGATGACCTGATAGCGTCCGCGCGAATCCCGGCGAGCACGCTCCTGAATCAGGTTTCCTTCACGATCATAACGATTGCGAACGTAGATCGTGTTGCCGTAGTTGTCACGGCCAACCCGGCGCCACTGACCATCAGTGTTGCGCGAGTCGTAGATGCGACCATCGTTGTAAATCCGTCCGTCGCGAGTGTCGACCGTTCCGCGGTTGCCCGTATTTGCGGGATCCCACCACGGTCCGTCGCCACTGCGTGACTGCGCCGCGAGCGGGCCCGCCGTCGCGACGACAAGACCAAGTGCGAATAAGACCTTTTTCATCTGCCCTGCTCCTTATTGATCAGGGGAGTCGTCGCTGTCCTTCTTCGACTTCCCTTTTCTGGATTTTTCACTTTTACGCTTCGGCGAATCGTCGCCGAAAATGACCGTGCCATTGACCGGCCGGTTGCGGACAGCGGTGACGCAGTCGGTCGGCGCCGGCTGCTGGTTCGCGGGCACTCCCTCGATCCAGATCCGGCACATGCCAGCAGGCGGACGATAGGCCGGGGGGACCTTGGTCTGCTGCTGACGCTTCGGGAGCCCCGGAAACTGCGGCAGCCGCTGGGGCAGCTGCGCGTTCGCCGGGCTCCCCACCGCGAGCATGCCCGCGGCGAGGAGAGCGAACCCCCATCTATTCATCTTTCCCGCGTTACGCCGCGAGAACGAAAGGATTGTCATGCCAGGTGATTTAGCAGATGGGGTGCCAGGTGGTCCGACGAGGGATAAGATGTTGCGCCGCAATGATTTAGGTGCAGCTGTCTAAATCCAGAAAATGCATTTGTGTCCCACATTTAGGACACTGTCCTGAGCCGCATTAGGACGACTGCTCGAGCAGGCGGACGATTTCACCCTTTTCCGCATGCCGGTGAAGCTTGGACTTCTGAAATACGGGTGTACCGTCGTGCGAAACTTCAAATCGTCCGCCGCGGGATGGTATCAGCTCCACTTCCGCATCAGGCCATCGCTCCCTGATCTCAGCCGCCAACCTGGCGGCTCGTGGCTCATAGTTTCAAAGCGTGCAGTATTCGATCGAAATCTTCATATGAAGTACCCGATACGGTAACGCGGCTTCCAGATAGAAGAACAGAACATACGTAACGTAACGATGACGCGTGTGGCAGTCCGATGACAGGAGCCGGCAGCCTCCTGACTAGGATGGAATCATCGGAGGAAGAATCATGCGAGCGCGCTCAGGATTTACACTGGTGGAGTCGGCAATCGCCATAACCTTTTCGTCGCTGCTGGCCGCAATCACCCTTCCGCGTGCCTGGTCGTTCGTCGATCGCATCGAAGTGCGCGGCGCAGTTACAGAAATCGAATCGATGTTCTCGCTCGCGCGCCACACAGCAATCGCGCACGGCGCGCAGGTCTCACTCGATATCGATCAGGGCCGTCGCACAATTTCAATTCGGCGAGGCTCAGACGTTCTGGACACACGTGAAGTAGGTCGCGCTCACGGTGTCGACCTCACTACGAACCGCACCAGTATCACGTACTCGCCCATCGGGGTGGGCTACGGCGCAGCCAATCTTTCGCTGATTGTTTCGCGGCGGAATGTTGTGGATACGATCGTGGTCTCGAGATTAGGTAGAGTCCGTCACTGAGCGAGACAGTTCGAGCTTATTTGGCGCACGAATTAACACGAATGAAAAGCACAAATTAGAAACGGGGCACGCCGATTAGCCGTGCCCCGTTTCTAATTTGTGCTTTTCATTCGTGTTAATTCGTGCGCCAAATAAGCTCGAACTTGCGCCTGCTCCATAATCTCTAGGATCCAAAATCGAATCCGGGCACTGAAATCCGAGGGATAGGCTCGCCGATCACCCTCTCTATAGCGCGCACCATCGCAATCTCATCGGCTGCCATGAACGTGAACGCATCACCGGTCGATGCCGCCCGGCCCGTGCGACCAATCCGGTGCACGTAATCTTCCGCCTGCTGCGGCACATCGTAGTTGATCACGTGACTGATGCCCGACACGTCGAGACCGCGCTGCGCAATGTCTGTCGCGACAAGCACTCGCACTTTTCCCTTCTTGAAATCGTCGAGCGCGCGCGTGCGCTCACCCTGCGACTTATCGGCATGCATCGCAGTCGCGCTGATCCCCGCAGAAGTGAGATGTCGCACGACCTTGTCCGCGCCATGCTTGGTCCGGGAGAAAATCAGCACCGAGTCCATCCCTTCTCTCTTCAGCAGCTCCGCGAGCAGCTCAGTCTTTTTACTGCGGGGAACTGGAAACACGGCGTGCGTCACCGTGCTGGCTGCTGATGATCGCCTTCCAACCTGCACCACGAGCGGCTTTCGCAGATACTTCCGCGCAAGCGCTTCAACCTCAGGCGGCATCGTCGCGCTGAACAACAATGTCTGCCTGAACCTCGGCACATCGGCGACGATCTTGTTGAGCTGCGGAGCGAATCCCATATCGAGCATACGGTCCGCCTCGTCGAGAACGAGCACCTCGAGGTCATCGAAGACGACGTTCTGCCGCTCCATGTGATCTAGCAGACGTCCCGGAGTCGCGACAATCACATCAACGCCCTTGCGAAGCTGCTTTGTCTGCGGCTCGACGTTCACGCCACCATAGACCGGAGCGACGCGAAGAGCGGTGTGCTTTGCATACTTTCGAAAACTTTCCTCTACCTGAACGCAAAGCTCACGGGTCGGAGTCAGCACGAGAACGCGCACACGATGCGCGCCAGTCTTCGTGTGGCCATATCCTTCCTCGAGCAATCGCTCGATGATCGGCAGCGTAAAGCTCGCGGTCTTGCCTGTACCGGTCTGCGCTAGACCGATCAGGTCACGGCCCTCGAGTGCAAGCGGTATTGCCTGCTGCTGAATTGGGGTCGGACTCGTATAGCCGGCCTCCTGCACCGCCCTGAGGAGCTCGGGGCGAAGTCCAAGATCGGAGAATGCTATAA
>DASUXX010000254.1:0-3756 GCA_036377755.1 Gemmatimonadaceae bacterium | reverse complement strand
ATACGTCGGTTGCGCCCGCGATCGGCGTTCGCTTTTCATCGCGCAGTATCGTGAGTGCTTCATTTACCGATGACGCGACGCGCATGTCGAGCTCGGAGACTGCAGTTCTCACTGCGCTTCCTTCCACTTCAATACCGCACGATAAATTGCCGAGTATCCGGTGCAGCGACAGAGATTTCCGGCTAACGCGGTTTTCACGTCGTCGAGCGTCGGGTTGTCCGGCAGTGTCAGGGCTGCCATGATCATTCCGGGCGTGCAGATGCCGCACTGTGCTCCGACTTCGTTCATGAAGAGCTGCTGAAGCGGATGCTTACCGCCGAGTCCTTCGATCGTTACGACTTCAGCACCTTGCACCTGCGAAACGGGAATCAGGCACGAGCACACCGGCTCTCCATCTATTAGAACGGTGCACGCACCGCACTCACCCTCACCACACCCTTCCTTGGTTCCGGTGAGCTCGAGATCTTCTCGCAACACGTCGAGGAGGCGCGACATCGGATGCGCATCGGTCTCTACGTCGCTGCCATTGAGATTGAATTGCATCAGATCGCTGGTGTCGTTGAGAGAAGCTCGGGTGTCGCGGGAATCTCGCGCAGGTCGAGACCAAGTCCGCGCAACGCATTCACTACTGCGGGCGCAGGCCCATCCATTGGAAGCTCGCCAAGACCCTTCGCTCCGAATGGGCCACCTGGATACGGATTCTCCATCATCACGACATCCACCTCGGGCATGTCGAGTGTCGTTGGAATCACGTAGTTGGTGAGCTGGCTGTTGGCCATCGCGCCATTTTTCATCACGACTCGCTCGAGAAGGGCATAGCCAAGACCCTGCGCAGTGCCGCCTTCGATTTGCCCTTGCGCCAGTGCCGGATGAATCGGACGGCCGAACTCCTGAACCGCAGTGATTCTGATCGGCTTCACTTCGTAAGTATCACGATCGAGCTCGAGCTCGACGACGTCGCAGCCCCACCCGTATGTGGCATATGCGTCTCCGAGGTACGTGTCGTCGTTCCACTGAATCCAGTCAGGCGGCTCGTACATTCGCTCGACTGAGATCGGGCCATAGTTGTCATAGTACTCGCCGGGCGACATGCCCCGGAGCTTCTCCTTCATCTCGATCGCGCATTCCTCGAGAATCTTTCCGACCACCATGCAGGTGCGCGAAGCGACTGTCGGCCCGCTGTCGGCAACGCGAGACGTATCCGGCTGCGCTACTTCGACGCTCTCATATGGTATACCGAGGGCATCAGTGACAATCTGCGCGTGCATCGTGCGCGTTCCCTGGCCGATCTCGGTACTGCCCACCGCGATGCGCACTCCAGTCGGAGTGAGATCGAGACGCGCTTTCGATTTGAGATTGCGCTCGCCCGCCCCCGTAAATCCTGCTCCGTGAAAGAAAAGTGAAAGGCCGATCGCCTTGTTCGTTCCCTTCCATTCTTCACGCTTTCTATTGTAGTCAGTGCGCCTGATCGCTTCCTCGAGCACCATGTGCGCGCTTGCATCTTCACGAAGTGTCTGATCTGTCGCAGTTCGATCACCGGGCTTGAGCGCATTGATGCGGCGAAGCTCGACGGGATCGATGCCAAGTGTCTCCGCAATTCGATCCATGTGAACTTCGACGGCAAACTCGGTCTGCGGCGCACCAAATCCTCGGAACGCTCCATTTGGCGGCGTGTTAGTGAATACGGCGCGACCTTGAATTCGTACATTGTCGCAGTTGTACGGACCAGCCGCATGAATGCATCCGCGCGAAAGAACAGTTGGACTGAGTGTCACGTATGCGCCACCATCGAGGATCACCTCGATGTCCATTGCGACAAGCTTTCCGTCTTTGGTGAGTCCAGTCCGATGACGCACAATCGACGGATGACGCTTCGTCGTAGCGACCATATCCTCGGCGCGATCGTAGATGATCTTCACCGGTCGCCCTGACTTGATCGCGAGCAATACTGCATGCCCTGCAATCATCGAGGGATATTCTTCCTTCCCTCCAAATCCGCCGCCCGTTTCTGTCTGAATCACTCTCACATTCGGATGAGCTGATCCAAGTAGGCAGCGAAGTGCCTTGATCACATAGAACGGACATTGAACTGAACCGTAGATCGCGACGCCGCCCTCTTCCGGAACCGCAACGACTCCGTTCGGCTCGATGTAGACGTGTTCCTGGTGTCCTGTGCGATATTCGCCTTCGACAACTACATCTGCTGAGCTCAACGCTGAGGCGACATCGCCTTTCACAATGTCGATGTCCTTGAACGATACAGTCGACTTTTCGGGATCGAAGAGCGGCTCCTGCTCTTCATAGTCGATGATCACAGTGGCTGCGTGCAGCTTCTCCTTATCCTCGTGCGCAAGAAGCAGAATCGGCTCGGCCATGTGGCGAATTTCACTTTCGGCGAGAAAGGGCTGGTCGTGCGACATGAGATCGACCGCATTCTTCGCAGGAACATCGCGATAGTCGACGATTGTGAAGCCGGCTGTGTCGAAGTCGAGCTTGATCGACTTGATCTGGCCGCGCGGAACCGCCGACCGGATGGTCCGGCCGTGAAGCATGCCCGGGAATACGAGATCATCTGCGTATCGCGCGGCACCCGTCGCCTTGCCGATGCCATCCTTTCGCGGAACGCTGGCGCCTACTGCTTTCATTTCGTGAAGATGCTCTTGGTGATAACGCCGGGCAAGTTGCAGATTCCATGTAATGGCCACTCTTCGCGCGATAATCGACGCGCTCCGCACTGCTTCGCATGAGAACCAGCCGGCCGTGCTGGCTACAGTCGTGAGAATCACCGGCTCGAGTTACGGTGGAGTCGGCACTCGGATGCTCATTCGCATTGACGGCTCGACAATCGGAATCGTGAGTGGCGGGTGCCTGGAGAGCGATCTCGCCGAGCATGCGCGGGAAGTAAGCGAGTCGGGGGAGGCGCGGCTTGTGACGTACGACACGCGTGCCGATGACGACGCAGTGTGGGGACTCGGGCTTGGCTGCAATGGACTGATCGATGTGATGCTCGAGCCTCTCGACCCGGCACACAGTCGAGAGCTGGCATCGCTTCTCGACAAGGCAATCACATCGCCAAGCGCTTCAGTCATGGCTACGGTGATTGCAGGCGCGTCAGCGGCGAAGATCGGTGCCCACGCGCTGATCGCGCCGGACGGGATGCAGACAACGGGTACCTGGAATTCGCAAAGTGCCCTCGACGCAGTGAGAGCTGCCGCACCAGAGGCTGTGTCGGAGCGAAGACGCGGCATCGTGAGGGAATTCGAAAGCATCACCGTCTCGTACGAAGTGATAGTGCCCGCAATCAATCTCGTCATCTGCGGGAGCGGGCCCGATGTTCTCCCCGTAGCGCGATTTGCGGTCGATCTTGGATGGAGCGTCACCGTTGTAGATCACCGCCCGGTAACGGGCGAACATGCAGCGCGATTTCCTGGCGCGCTGGTGATCGAGAGCTTGAACCCCGGAGATTTCACTCGGGTCGCCCGTATCGATGGGCAAACAGCAGTGGTCGTGATGTCTCACAACTACGCAAGGGATCTCGAATATCTCCGTGCGGCTCTCGCAACAGGCGCGAAGTACATCGGAGTGCTCGGTCCACGGGCTCGGTCGGAGCGGATGTTCGCGGACATGGGCGCCGCCGGTGACGCGCTGCAACACACCGAGCGAGTTCATTCTCCCATAGGGCTCAACATCGGAGGCGATGGACCTGATGGGATTGCTCTCGCGATTGTCGCAGAAATATCAGCAGTGATGACGGAC
>DASUXX010000253.1:0-7417 GCA_036377755.1 Gemmatimonadaceae bacterium | reverse complement strand
ATCCTGCCGTGCTTCCATCTTTGAAAGCTGGGAGTTGAGATAGTTTCCGCCCGCCTTGGCCATCGTCGGGAAAGTATTCGGCGCAGCACGACGCCACGTCGACACGCACGCGTCGACACCAAGCTCTAGCCCTTCAGCGCCGAGGTACGTGCCCCACGTCCAGGGAATGATGAAAACTTCGAGCGGAGTGTCCTTCGGATTCACACCCATTTGCTCACCGGTGCGCACGGCGATTGGACGCAGATAGCAATGCGGCATGTCGTTCTCGACGACCGTATCGATCGCCGCCTGCACGAGCTCGTCAGTCGAGTACGCGAGCGGCATGCGATAGATCTTGCACGACTGGGCAAGCCGCTTCATGTGATCTTCGAGGCGGAAAATCGCAGGACCTTCAGGGGTCGCATAACAGCGGATTCCCTCAAACACGCTCGACCCATAGTGCACGACGTGACTCATCACGTGAATCGTTGCGTCTTCCCAGTCTACGAACTTTCCATCGCGCCAGATGCGATGATGATTGTCGACCCGCGCCATCTCTGATCCCTGTGTTGCTGGTTGGTACGAAAGCTATCGCCTTACCTGTTCCTCGGCATATGCAGCGAGTCGACTGCACCGGTATCGAGATTAGGCCGATAAATAATGATTGAATCCGAACGGTACCCCAGGTGCTTGTCACATTCGCGGGTTGGCTCCGTGCCGGGGATATAGACCTCTGAGCCCACGACATCGCGCGGACAATACGGTGTCTGGAGCAAGCCGGTCGTGTAGTCGATCTCGCGTGTGACGATCGACATCGGGCGCGGCCAGTCGGGAGGCGCAGGGCGACGACGATACACTTCCGTCATGAAGGCAGTCCATGCCGGTGCGGCAAGACGTCCGCCTTGTGCATCCGACATGATTTTGCGTGGCTTGTCGAATCCAAGCCACACGCCAGCGAGAAGATCAGCCGTATATCCGATGAACCATACGTTGGTGCCATCGTTTGTGGTCCCGGTTTTTCCACCCGCCGGATAATGAAATCCTGCTCCCCACACAGCACCTGCCGCCGTACCGCGACGAATCACGTCCTTCATCATGTCGACCATTATCCATGCTTCTTCCGGTGACAGGACCGTGGTTCGTGACGGCGTCTGCTGCCAGAGAACTTCCTGCCGCGCATTCTCGACTCTGATGATCGCATTCGGTGTCGCGCGAATTCCCTGGTTGGCGAATGGCGCGTATGCGGAGATCATCTCGATTGGATACACATCCGCGGATCCAATGAAGATCGACGGATACGGAGGAATGGGCGTCGTGATCCCGAAGTTTCGCGCTTCATTGATGATCGTATTTTCGCCCAGCTCCATGCCGGCCTGGATCGCGACCATGTTGCGCGACTGATAGAGACCTCGCCGCATCGGCATTGGTCCTTCGAAGCGCCCGTCGTAATTCTTCGGAGTCCACGGAGTGCCTGTTCCCTGATCGATGGAGATTGCTGTGTCTTCAAGGATGTATGATGGCGGCCGTCCGTTTTGCACCGCCGCGGCGTATACGATCGGCTTGAACGATGACCCCGGCTGACGCAGCGCCTGCGTTGCACGATTGAATTTCGAATCGTAGAAATCGCGGCCTCCAACCATCGCTTTCACTGCGCCATTGCGCGGGTCGATGGCGACGAATGCGCCCTGCAGATACGGCGAGTTCTGTCCGGGCTCGGCGCCAGCGATACTACGCGCGATATAGTGCTCGTACGTTTCGCCTGTGAATTTTCCAAACCGTCCGCTTTCGATTCGCCGAAGCTGCCGCTCCATCGAACGCTCGGCCGCAAGCTGCATGTCGAGATCGAGCGTCGTGTAAACGCGAAGTCCCTGCTCGTAGAGCTGGCGCCCGAATTGATCGTCGAGCTGCTGCCTCACCCACTCGACGAAATACGGAGCGGTATCACCTGCGTCGGTTTTGCTTGCAAGCTGAAGTGGATATGCACGAGCTTCGCGTGCTTCGGCGTCTGTGATCGCGCCGTTCTTGCGCATTAGCTCGATGACCGTGTTGCGCCGCTGAATTGCACGCTCAGGATGCCGCTTTGGGTTGTATCGCTCAGGCGCTTTGGGGAGGGCGGCGAGCGTTGCCGCTTCCGCAATATTCAGATCGCGAACTGACTTCCCGAAATAACGCTGCGACGCCGTCTCGACTCCGTATGCACCGTTGCCGAGGTTGATCTGATTGAGGTAGAGCTCGAGGATTTTCTTCTTGTCGAATTTTCGCTCGATCTCGCGCGCAACTTTTCCTTCCTTGATTTTGCGAACGAGAGTTTTTTCGCGGCTGATGCGCTCGGGAAAGACGTTGCGGGCGAGCTGCATCGTGATGGTGGAGAATCCTTCATCCCAGCTGCGGGCGAGAATGTCTCGTACGAGTGCACCGACAACACGGCTCCAGTCGATACCAGCGTGTCGATAGAATCGCTTGTCTTCTGTAATGACAAAGGCCTGCTGTACGTTCGGCGGAATTTCGTCGAGCTTGACGAGAGTGCGGCGCTCGAGACCAAGCTCCGCGATGAAACGTCCGTCGGCAGCGTAAAGCTTCGAGGTCTGGCGAGGAGTGTAATCGTTCAGCGCATCGACAGGCGGGCATTGGCCTCCGCGGCACACCAGCGCCCAGGCTCCATAAGCGAGCCCTGCTCCTGCCGCGGCGAGGAAAGTGAACGAAATGAGAAGCACCCTTATGAGAACGGGGTGCCGTCTTCTGAAGCTGTCTTTCTTGCGGCTTGGCATCGTCGCTAAAGTAATGCGAGTACCGGCGGTTGTCCCATGAAAAAGCGGCGTCGCGTTTCCCTGGATATTGTATTTTCCTGTTATGCCCGTAAGTCATAGCCTTCTCGACGAACTATCCTGGCGCGGCCTCGTCCATCAGCACACTGAAGGATTGGGAGAAGCGTTCAGCTCGCGGTCTGTCTCAGCGTACTGCGGATTCGATCCAACAGCCTCGTCGCTGCACGTGGGAAGTCTTTTGCCCGTAATGATGCTGATGCGGCTGCAGCTTGCCGGACACCGGCCGTTCGCGCTCGTAGGAGGCGGCACGGGCATGATTGGCGATCCAAGCGGAAAGACTGCGGAGCGGCAGCTCAACTCGCTCGAGATCGTGGAAGAAAATAGTCGCGGCCTCAAGGCGCAGCTGGAGAAGTTTCTCGACTTCTCAGGATCCAACGCGGCACAGATGCGCAACAATGCAGACTGGCTGATGCAGGTGAAGGCAATCGACTTCATGCGCGACGTAGGCAAGCACTTCACCCTCAACTACATGCTCGCCAAGGAATCCGTTCAGCTGAGAATGGAATCCGGCATCTCGTACACTGAATTCAGTTACATGCTGCTGCAGGCGTACGACTTCCGCGAGCTGTTCTTGCGCGATGGCGTGACGCTCCAGATCGGTGGTAGTGATCAGTGGGGCAACATCACTGCGGGTCTCGAGCTGATTCGCCGCACGGAAGGCGGCGAGACACATGCGATGACCTTCCCCCTCGTCACGAATTCGTCGGGAACGAAATTCGGCAAGACGGAATCGGGAAGTGTGTGGCTCGATCCCGACCGCACGTCGCCGTATCAGTTCTATCAGTTCTGGATCAACGTGGATGACCGTGATGCAGCGAGGTACCTCAAATTCTTCACTTTGCTGTCGCGACAGGAAATTGAAGATCTCGAAAAGGAAATTATGGAGCGCCCGCAGGATCGTTCTGCTCAGCGTGCAATGGCGCGTGAAGTAACAGCGCGAGTACATGGCGCCGATGCATCGCGTATCGCAGAAGATGTATCGGGCCTGCTGTTCGGAAAATCCGATCCATCGACGCTGTCGCCGGATGCACTCGAAGCGTTGCGGCGTGAAGTGCCGTTTGCAACGGTAGACTCGTTTACCAACGTCGTCGATGGTCTTGTAGCGCTAGGTCTCGCTGCATCAAAGGGCGCGGCACGCCGACTTGTGGAACAAGGTGGTGCATCGGTTAATGGGCGCCGCGTGTCGTTGAATGATGCCGTCGGCGATTCGCTCGGCGGGAAGTACTATCTATTGAGAAAGGGTGCGCGGGATTACGGATTGCTTGAAGTAAGATCATCTCGCAGTTGAGAGTAAAACGACGCGGCGCTCACGCGCGCTTGTAGCCTGTAGCAGCTTTAGCGCTTTGCCCTTAGCGTGCCAAAACGGAACTGCGCCACTAGCTAGTAGGAGCAAATAGCTAACCGCGCAGTTCCGTTTTAGCACGCTAAGGGCGAAGCGCTAAAGCTGCTACAGGCTACGAGCCGCCGAGAGGCGCGCGCCGTAGTCCTGCGCTAGCTCCCTCCAATGATCTTCCACACGCGGCCTGACTCAGAAAGGATATAAAGCTCGCCGGAGGAATCTTCGCCGAACGACACTACGTGTCCTATGTTCGGAATCGACCACGTCTTCTGTTCACTGACGGCGCCATTCGCAAACTTGAAGCTCTTCAGCCATCCGCCGCAGTAATCGGAATAGAAGTACGTTCCCGCTAACGCTGGAATCGCTCGGCCGCGATACACAAAGCCGCCCGTTACCGAGCAGTTGTTGCCCACATGATTGAATTCGACCTTGGGCATCGTGAGACCGCTGCGATCGCATGAATCATCGCGATAGCAGTGCGTGCCTTCCATGATGTTCCATCCGTAATTCAACCCTGCGCGTGATGCAGGCTCGACATTGACCTCCTCCCACTCGTTCTGTCCAACATCTGCGATGTAGAGCATCCCTGTCGCGCGATCGAATGCAAAGCGCCACGGATTTCGCATTCCCACTGCCCAGATTTCGGGACGACCGCCGCCATTCCTGAATGGATTCCCTTCGGGAATCGAATACGGCTCGGTGCGGCTCACATTGATCCTGAGAATCTTTCCGAGCAGCGCATCTCTGTTCTGCCCATTGCGACGGGGATCCCCGCCGGATCCACCGTCTCCCATTCCGATATAGAGCATTCCATCGGGCCCGAACATCACGAGCCCGCCGTTATGATTCGAGTACGGCTGGTCGATCTTTAGAATGAGCTTGGCTGAGGCTGCATCCGCGACGTCGGGATTGGAGCTTACCTTGAATCGCTCGATGTGCGTGTCACCCTCTCGATCGGTGAAGTTCACAAAGAACAGACCGTTGTTCCTGTAATCAGGATGAAACGCCATGCTGAGCAGACCCTGCTCGCCCCCTGAGCGCACGCGATCCGCGATATCCAGAAATGGAGTCCCAACCACATTTCCATTCTTGACGATGCGGATTCGACCTGCTTGTTCGACAATGAACAGACGCGGGTCGCCCGTGGGCGCCGTGAGATAGACGGGACTGCGGAATTGCTCGGCGACCTGCTGCAATCGAATCGAAGCCGCACCTTGCGGAACGGATGCATTCTTTTTTGCGGGAGCAGGGCGCGCCTGCGTGTCATTGCACGCCGCCATGAGAGCGGCGAGCGCAAGGTATCGAATCATTCTGAATCCCTTGGCGCGCGCCGCTGCTGCTTTGGATCGAGAGCATCGCGCAGCGCGTCGCCGAGCAGGTTGAAGCCCAGCACCGCGGCGCCGATTGCCATTCCAGGAAATACGGACGTCCACGGCGCGCGACGCAGCTGATCGAGATCTCGTCCGTCAGCGATCATCGAGCCCCAGCTTGGAGTCGGTGGTGGAACTCCGAGCCCAAGAAATGAAAGCGCAGCCTCTGCCATGATCGCTCCCGCGACACCGAGTGTTGCTGCGATCACAACCGGTGCAATCACATTGGGAAGCACGTGCTGAAGCATGACGCGAATGTCCTTTGCACCGAGCGCGCGAATGGCCTGCACGTATTCGAGCTGTCTTACCACGAGCACCTGACCGCGTACGAGCCGCGCCATTCCTGCCCAACCCACAACTCCGATTGTCGCGAACACGACTCCCATCGACGGCTGGAACGCAGCCACCATCGCGATGAGAAGAAGAAGCGTCGGAAATGCGAGCGTGACGTCCGCGAGTCGCATCACTACTTCATCGATCCATCGGCCGTAGTAACCCGCCAACAGTCCGAGTGTGACTCCAAGGAGGAGAGCAATTCCCTGAGATATGAGTCCGACTGTGAGAGATACGCGCGCGCCGTAAACGAGACGGGACCAGATGTCCCTGCCCTGCACATCGGTCCCGAGCCAGTGCGATGTTGATGGTCTCTGGAGGAAATTCGTGAGATCGATTTTCAGTGGATCGTGTGCGATCAATGGCGCGGCAATCGCCGCCAACCCCATGATGACAATCACAGCGATTCCAAATCGCGCGCGATTGTCAGCGAAAAGTCGTTTTCTCTGGGCACTGTCGAGCATGTGACCGTTATCTCGACGGAGTCCAGAGCGAAGGATCGGCAAGCGCGGGGTCCCGCAGCTCTACCGGCGTGCCTTCCGGCTGGCGGCGCCAGCGGCGGTGCTGCCAGAAATACTGTTCAGGATATTTGCGCACCCACTTTTCCAGCAGCTGACTGTAACGAGCTACCATCGAGTCGATATCCCTCTCACGGTCTCCGGTTCTTTCGATCTCCACCGGCTCGAACACGGCCTTGAATTTACCGTTCGGCAGCCGGAGCATGTCCATGAAGCAGACCTTGATATCGAATCGCAAGGCGAATACCGCGAATCCGCGCGGGGTCTTGGCCGGACGTCCAAAGAACGGGACAAACGACGAAGCCAGGCCGAGCACGCCCTGGTCTGCAAGGAGGCAGACAAAGCGTCCTTCCCGCATCGCGCGCGTGAGTGAGCGGACCGCGACTGCATCATGCACGACAGTAAGACCGAGCTTCTCCCGGTTCGCGTTTAAATAGTCCTCGAAAAGACGGTTATCCATGCCTCGGACGATGACCTCAGGATTGAGACCTTTCGCTGCCAGGAAAGCGCCGAGGATTTCCCAGTTTCCATGATGCGCGGATACCCCAATGGAAGCCTTTCCGCCCGCAATCGCTGCTTCGACGTGCTCCCAGCCTTCCATCTCCTCGATGAGCTCGAGTATTTCCGCTGAGGTTTTCTGCGAGGCCAGAGTTGCCTCGACGGCGTTGCGCCCAAGGTGACGATACGAGGCACGCGCAATTGCCTGGACCTGATCGCGCGAGATCTCCGGGAATGCGGCAGCAATCTGTCGCTCGACCACATCGCGACGAATTCCTGCGGGCCGGTATCCAAGCTCGCCCACACGCTCGCCGAATTTGCACGCCGCATCCCATGGCATCTTCGATAACGCAGCGAACACTGCGCGCATCGAGTGATACTCGACTTTGTGCCTGAATGTCGGCGGGCGCTGCCTGCGCAGCTCGTAGTCGTTCACCCGGTTACCTGCAATGTGAAATCACGTGTATCGCGTGCTACGCGATCCCAGTTGTAATAAGTCTCGACAGCATTTCGTCCAGCACTACCCAATGCGTTTCTGCGTGCTTCGTCATCGAG
>DASUXX010000252.1:0-2631 GCA_036377755.1 Gemmatimonadaceae bacterium | reverse complement strand
ACAGAAGGAATGGAATTCTCCATCCCCACGCCTTGAACGCATCCTCACCGACAATTCCGCGAACAACGAGAATCACGATGAGCGATACAAACAAGCCGAGAGTTGCTGTCGTCTGTATAAAGCTCGTGTAGTAACCGCGCTTGTGGTCAGGCGCATGCTCGGCGACATAAACCGCAGCGCCACCATACTCTCCACCGAGCGCGAGACCTTGCAGCAATCGCAGGATCACGAGGATGATCGGAGCTGCGATTCCGATTGTGTGATAGCTCGGAAGAAATCCGATCACGGCAGTCGATCCGCCCATGATCAGCAGCGTTACGAGGAATGCGAACTTTCTCCCTACAAGATCACCGATACGTCCGAATACCAGCGCTCCAAACGGGCGCACGGCGAAGCCGACTGCAAACGTCGCGAGGGTCTTTAGAAAGTTTACAGTGGCGTTGCCTTCAGGATAGAACTGAGTGGAGATAATCGTTGCAAGACTTCCAAAGATGTAGAAGTCGTACCACTCGATCATCGTCCCGGCCGATGAAGCCGTGATCACCTTCCAGATCCTGCTTTGCTCGCTCAAGCTGTCCCCCGGAGTGATTCACGAGGGCACCACCGCCCTCATCGCGCGATAAATCTGCGCGACGAGGAAGCAACGCGCACTATGCGGGAACTCCTTTTCTCCAGTTGCCGCTGAAGATGTAGCGGAGTGTCCTGACAATCCGCCGAACTACGAGGATGAGAAGAATCAGGACGAGGATCGCGATTGAAAGCGTGACGAACGGGTGATTCCAGATAAAGAGTGCAATCGAGCTGATCGTGGCGAACTCAGCCATGTTCGCAAGACCGTTCGTCACCGGCTCGGGCGACGTGTCGACTGCATACCGAAGTCCGAGCTTGGTGCCGTGCGTGGTCAGTGCGAGACCACCACCAACAAGACCAGCGGCAACCATCACCGTGGGACTGAGGTGATAAGTCGTTGCAACAGCGAGCAGAGCTGCAGCCGGAGGGCGTATAACGCTTTGTACAGTCTCCCAGACGCTTGCAACACCGGGCACGAGCGTGACGACGAATTCCATCAGATACAGCGTAGACGCAAGTGCGATCACCCAGATGCTTCCCGCCACACTCAGCGCTCCGGGCAGCGGATCGATCCAGCCCGCCCTGTCGGCAACACCGAGAACGGCAACCGTCGCAGGAAGATTGATTCCTGCGGCATACGCAACGCCGAGCGATTGTGCGAGAGTCGTCAATGAGCTCATGTGTGTCGCCCTCCGAGTGTCACACTACGTTGCGTACGTCGCATGGTTTCGGCCACAGTCAAATCCAGCCTTGCTGTCTATATCGCAATGTCCCCGCTGTTTCGTAAAGCCAGAGGCCGAAGGCAGCGACACGATCATGAGGATAAACCAATCTGCCGACGGCGACATCTCTCGAATCACTCGGCACGCAGCTCACCGTGAGACCAACGCGCTCGAACGTTGCGCAGGCGCGCCGGGTATGAAAAGGTGACGTCACGACAACGATCCGTTTCCATCCACGATATCGTGCAACACTAGCAACTGCGGTGGCTTCGTCGCGTGTGCTCTTTACTGGACGCGTTGTCATGACGTGCTGAAGCACGCCCAGGCGAGCGAGCATTTTCTGGTCGTCTGCATTGGTCGCTCTATATCGTCCTGTCTTTCGCTCTTCGCGAGTAAACAGGAGCACGGGAGCAACACCATCGGCCACAAGTCGCGCTGCAGTCAGGCTGCGATCCAGTCCCTGCTGCGTGAGATGACCGTCGGCAGTCACTCCTGCCGAGAGTGCGACGACAGCATCAGCGTGAGGAGGCAGTGGATCGGATCGGATCAACTTCATCGCGAGCGGAGTTGCGACTCCCGTGTACGCGATGACAAACATGAGAACGAGCGATGCAAACGCAAGGACAGGAATGACGGCACGAAACCTTGTAAACGCTGCAATCGTACCGGCTATTGTGAGCGGGATGAGCCCTGCATCGGATCCAATTCCGAATATCTGAGGAACGCCAAAGGCACCGAGAAGCAGCCAAAGCGATGCTCCGCAGATTGCGCCAAAGAACGGCCACACTCGCGAGCGTCGTTTTCTGGATTCGCCCTGCGAGGCGGGGTAGATTGCCGGATCGGCTTTAACGTTTGCCATGCCCCAATTTATGCAGACTCACCAACCCAACGTTTCAGCGGAGCAGATTCGCGAGCAGGCTCGAAATGCGGCGCAGGACGCGAAAGCCGCTGCGGAGCAAGCGAGGGCGGCGGCGCAGGACGCAGCTCCGTCAGCTCGCATCACTACTCCGGATGGCCGCACTATCGTAATCGGCCCGCCAGGGCGAGCCGTCGGGATCGGTGAAACGCGCACAGATCCGATGGAAGTGATTCCGCAGCGGGCAGAAAACATCGCGATTGCTTTTTTCATCATGGTTGCCGCGGTCATCATCGGACTGCCGATCATGCGCGCGATAGGAAAAAGAATCGAGCGCGGGGCGCCGCAGCCGGCGAGCATTCCAAACGACGTACGGAATCAGCTCCAGCAGATCTCCGCGTCAGTCGAAGCAATCGCAATCGAGGTCGAGAGAATCTCAGAGGCTCAGCGCTTCACAACGAAGATGCTCGCCGAGAAAGCTCC
>DASUXX010000251.1:0-7549 GCA_036377755.1 Gemmatimonadaceae bacterium | reverse complement strand
TCGCTCCCCGGGTCGACGATTGCAATCGCGTCGGTCTCCGTATCCTTCACGATGTAGCAATTCTCCTGGAACGCACCAACCGTGACCTGAGTGACGATCATCGCGGCGCTCCGTTGCGCGCACCGCGGGGGGCGGTACGACGATCAGCCGGAGGCTCTTCGACCTGTTCAGGCGTTGCAGCGACGGGACCTTCTGCTGTCTCGAGAATCGGCGACTCCCCAATGCCCTGGTGCGCGAGCCAGCGCTCCGCCTCGAGCGCAGCCATGCATCCAGTGCCCGCTGACGTAATTGCCTGTCGATAGTAGTCGTCGATGACATCGCCCGCAGCGAAGACTCCGCCCACGCTCGTCGACGTACGCCATGGATCGACCTTGATATAGCCGTGATCCGTGAGATCGAGCTGTCCATTCAGGAACTTTGTGTTTGGCTCATGACCGATCGCGACGAACAATCCACCAACTTCGAGGGTCGACTTTTCTCCCGTAAGTGTATCCTCGAGCTCGAGGCTCGTGATCTCGCTGTCGCCGTTCACTTCGGTGACTCGCGCGTTCCAGATCACGCGCACCTTGCTATGTCCGAGAACACGATCTGCCATAACCTTCGACGCGCGAAATTTGTCGCGGCGATGAATGATCACGACCTCTTTCGCGTACTTGGTGAGGTACAGTGATTCTTCCATCGCCGTGTCCCCCCCGCCGACAACCGCGAGCACCTTGTTGCGATAAGCAGGCAATGCTCCATCGCAAACTGCGCACGCACTCACACCGCCTCCCTGCTGGGCGAGACGCAGCTCATTGGGCAAGCCGATCCACTTGGCCTTTGCACCCGTCGCGATGATGACAGTCAGCGCCATCACCGGATCCGAGTATGACGAGGTGATCACGAAGGGATACTTCGACATGTCGATCGAGGTGACGAGCTCAGCACGCACTTCCGTCTCGTAACGCAGCGCCTGTGCTCTCATGCGATCCATCAGCTCCGGACCGCTCACGGGCTCAGGGAATCCGGGATAATTCTCGATATCTGTGGTGAGCATGAGCTGACCACCCGGGATCTCAGTACCTACGGCCTCACCTTCATATAGAAGCGGCCGCAGATTTGCGCGTGCCGCGTAAACGGCTGCTGTCCACGCAGCCGGTCCTGATCCAATGATTACTACGTCGCGAACGGGCGTATCTGACAATTGAAGCTCGTTATTTCCAGTTGCCTGTAAGTTACAAATTCAGGGAAGCCCCTGTGGCGCGCGCGCTCACTTCCGGATGCGGCGGCCCCCATCGACGACGATTGTCTCTCCAGTCACATAATCGGACTGAAGCAGATAGAGCATTGCGTCAACTACATCCTGCGGATCGCCAAGTCTTCGGAGCGGCGTTGTGTCCGCCATGCGCTCGCCTGTCTGCTCTCCCCAATCATCTGGAAGGAGAACCGCGCCAGGCGCGATTGCGTTCACCCTGATAGACGGAGCGAGAACGCGCGCCAGGCCTTCTGTCATCTTGATTATGCCCGCCTTCGATATCGAATGCGGTATGTACGACGGCCATGTTTCGTAAGCTGCGAGATCTGCGATGTTCACGATCGCGCCGCCGTCAGTCATCTCAGTCACCGCAGCCTGCGAGAGGAGAAAGGGCGCCCGAAGATTCAATGCCATCGTCTGTGCCCAGTCTTGAGCGGTGACAGTTCCAAATGGTTGTCGCTTCATCACTGCCGCGGAATTAACAAGCACATGAACAGGACCGAGCTGTTTAACAACGGCTCGAACCAGCTGCTGCGGCGCGTCACCATCGGTTAGATCGGCACAGAAGGTGGTCGCGTTGCCGCCTGCCTTTTCGATTATCGAGACAGTCTCATCCGCTGCGCTCGCCGAACTGTTGTAATGAACGGCGACAGTCATCTTTTCGCGGCTGAGTGCAACTGCGAGAGCGCGACCAACGCGGTGGCCAGCGCCAGTGACGATTGCAGTGCGGCCCTCCAGCTTCACGCAACCTCCGCCGCGGCGCGTCGTGCAACGAGAACATCCTGCTGATGCAGCCACGCAGGAGGAATGTGCATGCAGCCGATTGTTCGAGGCCCTTCCCTCGAGCCATGCCAGTCACTGCCACCACTCGGCACAAGTCCAAAGAAATCAGCGAGCGCAGCAAGGCGCTTCACATCGTCGGGATAATGACCGGGATGTTTAACCTCGATTCCGTCGAGACCAAGCTTCGCATACGCTTCGACCTTTTCGCGACGTCCTTCCTGACCGGGATGCGCCCAGACAGCGATTGCGCCTGCGTCGTGCGTGAGCGAGATAGCCTCAGCAACTTCGAGCCTGGCCTTCGGAATGAAACCGGGTTTGCCCGCACCAAGAAAGCGATCGAACGCTTCGCGTGAATCGCGCACGTGTCCACCGCGAATCAGCGCACGCGCAACGTGCGGACGCCCGACGGCTCCGCCTTGCGCTTCCTCCAGTACGGTCTCGATATCGACATTGATGCCCAGGCCCTTCAGCCGCTCGACGATGTTCTGCGCGCGCACAAGGCGATCGTCGCGAAATCTGGCGAGATGTTGTTCGAGTTTTTCGCGGCGCTGCACATGCAGCGCAAGAAGATGAATCTCGTGCGCGCCATCGTGTGCGCTGAGCTCGACACCTGCAACAACGCGAATGCCGAGAGGCTCGGCCGCCAGCTCAGCTTCGCGAAGTCCCGCAAGCGTATCGTGATCGGTGAGCGCTATTGCTGAGAGTCCCGCGTCTCGCGCAGCGGCAACGACTGCAGACGGCGCCAGTGCGCCATCCGAAGCCGTCGAGTGCATATGAAGATCGACTTCGCCGGGGCTCCCTTGCTGCCCGGCTGTCATCACTGCGTGTAGCCGGCCTCTGGAGAGGTGAAGCTCGGCTGTGACTGTTGGAAGAGTGAACGGATCTTGTCATCCGATAGCTCAGCGAACGACTGTTCGCGTGAGCGCGTGCCCTGTGGCGAATAGCGTGTCACGCGAACTTCGCGGTCTTCACCAGTGCCGTGAGCAAAGAAAAGTCCGAATTCATCCTGATCGTACTGAGTAATGAAGCCTGACGGATAGACGTTCCAGACTTTTCCGTCGATATCGATTCTTCTAGCCGGCATTGGTGCCGATCTCCGTTTCGTTGTAAATGCGTCCCGGATCCAGAACGCGGTGCGGCGCATTAGCGTGAGCGACAGTGAGGGTCGTCTCATCGTCAGCTTCGACGAACTCGATGAATGCGCCGGGAAGGCCCTGCTCCTCGAAAACCCTGAATCGACAGCCAGCCGCGGAATAATGACTGCTCGACTGGCGGATCTTCTCGAAGTATTTCGCGCGCTCCGACGCGGGAACAGTCGTGCGCTGAATGGTCAGGGCATGCGCCATCTTATACTCCGCTCTCCGGATATTCCTCGACGGTCTTCTTCACAAACGCGAGGAACTGATCGGCGATCGCTCCATCGATGATGCGGTGATCGAATGAGATCGAGAAATACGCGCACGTACGGATTGCGATCGTGTCTTCGCCATCGGGCCCGGTCATGACCTTCGGCCGCTTCTCGATTGCACCAACTCCAAGTATCGCGACCTGCGGCTGATTGATGATCGGCGCTCCCATGAGAGAGCCGAACACGCCGGGGTTGGTAATCGTGAACGTTCCGTCCTGCACTTCGCGCGGATCGAGCTTCTTTGCGCGTGCGCGCGAAGCGAGGTCGTTGAGCGACTTAGTGATCCCTGCGAGTGAAAGATCTTCAGCGTTCCTGATGACGGGAACGATGAGTCCCCAATCGAGAGCAACTGCAACACCAATGTTGATCGGCTTGCGATAGATGATGTCTCTCCCGGCAACGGAAGAGTTCATGATCGGGAATGCCTGGAGTCCCCTCACAACACTCGAGACGATGAAGGGCAGGTATGTCAGCTTCTGGCCTGTTGCGGCCTCGAATTCCGCGCGCTTGCGTGACCGAATGCGCGCGACGCGCGTGAGGTCGATCTCCATGAACGACGTGACGTGCGCTGATGTGCGGCGCGACTGTACCATGTGATCCGAGATGAGCGCGCGCATCTTCGACATCGGCTCGACGCGATCGCCCGGCCATGGCTCGGGCATTGGACCGTGCGGGACGTCACTCACACCGCCTGGCGCGTGCATCGAGGCCATGCGCTGCGGCGCGGCCGCGCCCGATTCAATGAAGCCGAGTATGTCTTTCTTGGTAACGCGGCCGGCGATGCCGGTGCCCTGGAGAGCGCCGATATCGAGATTGTGCTCAGCGGCGATTTTTCTTACGAGGGGTGATGACCGCGTGCGAACGCGATCCTCGAATGAATTTCCATTCTGACGCGGTGCTCCGGCTGCAGGTGCGGAGGAAGGATGAACCGCCGTGGCTGCTGCCGGCGTAGATTCGATTTTCGGGGGGGGCCCCCCAGCCGTTGACGATTGTGCGGCAGCCGCAGCTGATGTCGACACCGCCGCGGGCGCAGATGCAGCAGCAGTGGCCGCTGCGGCAGCGCCCTTCTCGGTCTCCAGCCGAGCGACGACAGTCTGCACAGCGACCGTTTCGCCTTCCTTCACGATTATCTCTGTAATCGTTCCCGCGGCGGGTGCAGGAATTTCTGCGTCCACCTTGTCGGTCGATATCTCGAAAATCGGCTCGTCACGCTTGACCTCGTCGCCGACCTTCTTCAGCCATTTTGAAAGCGTGCCCTCGGCGATGGACTCTCCCATCTGGGGCATGATTATGTCTACAAGCGCCACTGCTTCTCCCGATCTTTATTTGCCCGCCTCGCGATCAGCGCGCTTAAGCCTGGAAAGCGCGAGCACGGGGAGCGTCAGTAACCCAATCAACATACCGATACCAGCATACACGTGCCAATCGCATGCGGGCAGCTCGGGCTCCGGTTTGCAGCCACGCAAGCTGCCAACCATCTTTGCAACGAACACGCCGACCATCCCGCCGCTGAAGAGCCCGGCGATTGCGGTCACGCATCCGACGCCTACATAGCGTGATGTCCTGAACTCGTCAGCGGGATCCATCAGTACGACGCGAGCCTCCGGACCGCCTTCACGATGTCATTCGTCTGAGGCAGAACGTAGTCCTCGAGCGGCGGTGAGTAGGGCAGCGGAACATCCGCAGCCGTCACCCGGAGAACAGGAGCATCGAGCCACTCGAATGCAAGCTCGTTGATCCTCGCGGTTATCTCTCCTGCAACACCACCGGTTCGCGTGTCCTCGTGCACAATGAGAACGCGATTGGTTTTCTTCACGGTCGCAACGATTGCATCATCGTCCATTGGGGCAATCGATCGGAGATCGATTACCTCGATAGACAATCCGTCTTCCTTTTCGAGCTGCTCGGCTGCCTCGAGAGATTTCCATACAGTCGCAGCGTACGTGATGATCGACACATCCTTCCCTTCTCTCGCAGTGCGTGCCTTGCCGATCGGAGTGAGGTGATCGCCTGAAGGCATCTCTTCCTTGATGCGCCGGTAGAGATACTTGTGCTCGAAGAAAAGAACGCAGTCCTCGTCACGAATTGCTGACTTGAGCAATCCTTTGGCGTCGCTTGCAGTCGCTGGATACACGATCTTCAAGCCGGGGGTGTGCAGGAAAGCAGCCTCCGGGTTCTGCGAATGAAAAGGCCCGCCTCTCACATACCCGCCGCTGGGGCCGCGCACAACCATCGGGCACGGCAGCATCGCGCGATATCGCGCGGTCGCGACGTAATTCGTGAGCATGTCGTACGCGCACGAGATGAAATCGATGAACTGCATCTCGCACACCGGGCGCATGCCCATGTGCGCAGCGCCTGCTGCAGCTCCAACGATCGCGGCTTCTGAAATCGGCGTGTCGATCACCCGCGCTTCGCCGAATTTTTCCTGGAGCCCTTCGGTAACCTTGAACGCGCCACCGTACCTGCCGATATCCTCGCCAAGACAGAACACGTTGATGTCGCGCTCCATTTCTTCAGCGAGTCCCTCGCGAATGGCTTCGAGATAGGTGATCTCAGACATCGTGAGTCCCCCAGCTCGAAGGTCTTTCGTTTACATCAACTGCAGCGCGTACTCCCTCACGGAACCATAGAGGTTTTTCCTCAGGCGGATCCGCATAGATACCAACAAGTGCATCCTTCGGCTCCGGCATCGGTGACGCTTCAGCTTCGTCTGTCGCCTTATCGATCTCTTCCGTAACGCGCGTATCGATCCGCGTCATCTCTTCTGCGCTGACACCATGCTGCTCAGTGAGAACGCGAACGTATCGATCGATTGGATCATTGGTCATGGCCCAGTTATCGATCTCACCGTTCGGCACATACGATTGATTGTCATGCTCAGCGTGACCCTTGCGGCGATATGTCATGAGCTCGATGAGCGTCACTCCGCCGCCTGCACGGGCGCGATCGACTGCGCGCTTGGTCACTTCGTAAGTCGCAACGACATCGTTGCCGTCTGCCCGCTCGCCAACCACTCCATATCCGATTGCTTTGTCGACCAGCTGTTTTGCAGCGGTCTGTTTCGAGAGCGGAGTCGAATACGCGTATCCGTTGTTCTCGACGACTACTACGAGCGGGCAGCGCTGCACAGCAGCGAAGTTGATTCCCTCGTGAAATGCGCCAGTGGATGTAGCGCCGTCGCCCACATACACGAGGCCAACGCGATTTTCACCGCGCATCTTGAACGACAGCGTCACTCCTGCCATCACCGGAACCATGTCGCCGAGATGGGAGATCTGCCCAATGAATCCGCGGACGAGATCGCCGTAATGGATGTTGAGCTCGCGACCGCGAGTAGGAGAGTCTCCTTTCGCCATGTACTGCCGCAGAATCTCGAGGGGCTGTGCGCCCTGAACGAGCATCGAGCCAAGATTGCGGATCAGCGGTGAGAGTATGTCTCCCTTTGAGCGGTCGAGCGCATAAGCACTCCCGACGGCATCAGCTTCCTGACCAAGTGAGCGGAACAGTCCGCCGACGACTTTGGTCTGCCGGTAGAGATTGACGAGGCGCTCCTCGAGCTGTCGAGTGAGGCGCATGTAATAGTAGAGGTCGAGAAGCTGGTCTCTCGAAAGACTCGTCGAAGAGTCTGCTCCGTTCGAAGATGCCTTTGTGGCGGCCGTCTTTCGCGCAGTTTTCGTCATGCAGTTGCAGCAACGTTGTTGATGAATTTGAGGTGCGCATCGGCAACAGCGCTCCACCTGAATCGCCTGGCAGACTCCCGTGCTGAATTCGAGAGCGCTTCGCGCTTTGTTTCGTCAGATAGAAGATCGTCAGCGGCGGCCGCGAGCGCATCGGCGTCGCCCGGCGGAACGAGTACACCACCACGAGGGGCGTCGACAACTTCCGGCAGAGATCCGGCAGAAGAAGCAATGAGCGGAACACCTGCTGCCATTGCTTCAGCAGCCGCGAGACCAAACCCTTCAAAGCGCGACGGCATGAGCTGAATCAAGGCACCGGAAAGCAGTGCATCACGGTCACTGTCGCTCACAGCGCCAAGCATTTTCACATTCCGCTCGATTCCCAGATCTCTCGCCATTTTCTCGACTGCATCGGCGTCCTTTCCTCTGCCCGCCATTTTCAGC
>DASUXX010000250.1:0-18213 GCA_036377755.1 Gemmatimonadaceae bacterium | reverse complement strand
CAAAGAAGGTGCCCGTCGCCGTGCGCTTACGTTCTGTGAATCCAACGCGCTGAAGTCCCACATCGCGAATAGCACTGACATTCACCGTCGGAAGCATTTGCGTAACCGCTGAGAGTTTGATGTTCGCTTCATTTGGCCTTTGACTACTGAGATCGACGATCGCGTCCGATGCAGCGTATCCGATTTTCCTCACCGAAATGGATCGGGTTCCGGAGCGAACTCCCGTCAGGCGAAACTCTCCGTTGCTGTCAGAGGTCGTCGCAGCATTGTCTGCATCTATAGCTACTCGCGCCCCTTCGATGGCCGCACCTTTTTCGTCAGTAATTTTTCCAAAGATGGCAACACGACTCCCGCCTGCGGTATCAGATAGCTCCGAGCTAACAGCCGATGGAATGTGAAATGACTGGATCACCAATCCATTCGCGAATGTTACAGGAATCTCTGCTGTAGAATCAGCTCCTGAATAAGCAATGATTCCTGTTTGCAGATCTGCTGGAATACCGCAAACGATATAGGTGCCATCAGAGTGAGTTCTACCGAAACGTCGTTGTGCAGTCTTATTGACGCTCTTTGACGCGACAGCGAAATCCGTCCACGCAACGACCACTTCAGCGGAAGGGGCAGGTAAGTCACTGTCGGCGTACGTAACCGTCCCTACCAGGGCGGCTTCACCAATTGCCCGTTCAGTGTTCGAGCATCTACGCCGGGCGACTGTCGCCGGCGACGGAACAGAGAGAATCAGTCGCGTGGTGTCTGCGTGATTCACTCGCAATGGCTGAGTGAGCACGCCGATTCCCACTGTGTCGAGCAACGGATGAGACAGCCTGAAGGAATATCGACCTTCGGGAAGGGACGTGAACATGAATCTTCCGAGCGTGTCAGTCTTTACTCGTAGCTCGGATCCAGTAATGGTGATAGTTGCGTTCTTGAGATAACCACCACGAATACTGTCGATCGCAATTCCGCCGACGGTTCCGGTCGCGACTGCAGCTGTCTGTGCCTGCGTCAGGACCGGATACGTGACAGCAAGGAAAAGCATTCTAATTGATTTGTACATTTTGCTGCTCACTTCCGTACCCGAATCAATATGTGATTCCGTGCAGTAGATATAAGCTCCCGGCTTGGCGCTCGCAGCATTTCGGCGCTTACGTCACCTTACGCCCAGTTTGAATTTCGTCCAAATGACGACAACGGAGCACACATTACCAGAGCGGGACATCGCGAAGAATTGTGGCGGCACCGAGAGTGGTGAATACACTTCGACGGCGCCAATTTCCGCGGTAGACAGGTAGGAGTTTGGAAGATTCTCGAGATCCAGTGGACTTGCTTCAGTAGTGAGCCAGCCATCCACGAAATAACGCACACATCCGTTGAACCGGCCGGTGATATATCGCTTGCCATCACTGGTGGCGCCCGTTCGCAACATTGGAGCTGCTTCAAGAAGATAGTTCAGCCTCAGAGGATTGCGTCGCTCGATATCCTCGGGAGTGAACATTTTGCCCATTCCCCATTTCTGTCGCTCGGTAAAGCCAACACGCTGCAGTCCGAGATTCCTCAACGCGGTGACTTTAACCGCTTCAAGAACTCGTACTGTATTCTTCATTTGAACAGTGAGGACGTTTGCCTTCGAGGGACTCACGTTGATCGAGATCTCCACAGGCTCGAGCCCAATTTTTCGTGCCGTTGCCATTCGGCTCCCTGCTCGGACATTCAGAAGATCAAATGAACCGTCGGCTCTGCTGTTTGTGACTGCATCGTCGGCATCGATTGCAACCCTTGCTCCAGCGATCGGTTTGCCGTTTCCATCGACGACTTTTCCGGTAACGTTGACTCGTCTATCCGCCCTGCCGGGTGTCGTGAGTGCGGACATCCCTGGGAGATAGAGTGTCTGCAGTACGATTCCCCGACCGAAATCGACTGGAACTGCGGCAGTAGAATCACCGCCTCTGCTGGCGACAACACCGGTCTGCAGATCCGATGGGATGCCGCATATCAGGAAGCTTCCGTCACTGCGCACCTTTGCAGCGCGACGCTGCGGAGTTTTGACGATCGTCTTTTTGTCTACTCGAATGTCTGTCCATGCGACATGAACCTCGGCTCCGGACGCGGGCGACTCTGTCTCCGCTTCGACAACGACACCCGCGAGTGCTGCATCGCCGAGTTTACGGTCAACAATAGAACATTTTCTTTCGACGATCGTTCCTGGTGATGGGATCGAAAGAATCAGAGAGATGCGAGATCCGGACGAAAACTCCCTCGAAGCGGTTGTCACCGAAATGCCAAGCGTGTCGAGAATCGGGTGCAATAGTCTTACCGCGTGCATCCCCGCAGGAATGCTGTCAATATGAAAGCGTCCGAGACTGTCGGTAGACGCGCTCAGTTGAGTTCCCGATATGCTGACGATCGCATCGCGAAGGTATCCACCTCGCACGCTATCAATCACAATTCCACTCAGTGCCGAAAGCTGGTTTTCGGCCGCCCGCTGACCGAGCGCGGGTGAGCTTAATGCGAGAATGCACAGCAGCGACAAACCCTTACACATCAACTACCCTCTCGCAGTCGTTTGCGCAAATCGAGCCTACTTCTATTTCCGGTATCGGGTCCATACAACGATCAATCCGCATGCATCGGTGTGGTGGTGAAATTCGTTGGGCACCGACGTCGCGCTCGGATAAACCTCGATAGCTGCGATCATATCCACCGGAACCGTCTCATCGATCGGGACGCCCGGGGGACCGCGAGGAGTTGTTACCGGAACTCGAATGCGGTCTATGATCGCCGGAATTCTTGGCTGAATTGCTTCGTTGCTTGGACCCTGCGTGGCGACGAACTGGCCATCGACCACGAGACCCAGTCTACAAATTCCGCCGCGTCCGAGGATGTAACTCGACTTACCCTGCTTTCCGTAATCGCGCTCAACCCTGATTCCACGAACGCCGGTGAGCATCGCGGTCAGCTCAGCTGGATTTCTCTTATCGATCATCGCCTTGTCGATGAACGTTCCATCGATTGCTTTCGCAACACGGCGATAATATCCCGATCTATCCAGATACTCGTCGTATCCGTCAGCGGTGCCTTTTACCTCAACGTCTGTCAGGTGTGTCGGTATGCCGCGCATCGTCAAACGAATGGGCAGCGATTGCGCGCCGTTAAACTGAATCGTATCGCTCACAGGGTGGAAGCCAATGCGGCGAGCGCTGACGACTATAAAACGCGCGTCGATTGAAACTGGAAATCGAAAACGTCCGTCGACGCCGGCAACACCGGAGCTCCCCGCGTTCGTGGAGATGTAAGCGAACGAAATCGGATGGCCCAGCGAATCGACTACTGAGCCCTCGATTGATTGCATTCGCTGCGCGGCAGCCGCAGTCGTCGAGAGCGTCATACCAGTGAAGGCCATAAAGTGCCACCGGGCTGTGCGAGCAAAATGCATGAGCATTCGAGCCTGATGCGAAAAGGTGACGGTCCCTTCCAAAGACGCACGATCGCAGTCTGTAGCATTCGGATCAGCAGCGTACTCACAGTAGCACTTGAACAGTAGAAGTGCTATCGCCAAACACATCGGGCCCTCGATCCTGCAGGGCTCGAATTATTGAAGTCGGCACGACTCGAGTCAAACCGGCGGACTCGGCATGAACCGACTCATATTCGCCGGAGTATTCCTGCTGTGGTTGTGCGGGTCATGATGAATGATGTGGGCATTCGGAGCGGGTTCACGAAACGCGCATTCGCAGGACCTGGTCATTACGCGACGCCTGAGGATCTTGCGCGACGGAAATCGAGATGCTTCCTGGATGGAATGAGATTTTTCATTCCGAGAGGAACCGGCTGCAGTGTTGCAACGGACAGTCAGCATGTGAGCAGCGGCTACGGATTCCGCGGTATTTCCACTCTGCAGGGGCTGCAGCCACAAACGCGCGGCGAAGGTGTTCGCAGTGCGCTGCCAGCAAGGAGGGCGACCTGCGTCACGGTCGTCGTCGATGGAGTTCAGGAAGCTGCCAACATCTCAGGCGACGTTCAATTGGAGTTTCTCGACCGCGCAGAAATTGCCGGCGTGGAGTACTACTCGCCCGGTCTCGCTCCACGAAGGGGATCGTGCTTTTCTCTCGTCATCTGGACGGTGTGGTACAGGGGTGGACCAGGCTAGAGCGCGTTCGATACCGTTTCATTTTCGGTGTCCCTCTGGTGGACGCCCGCGAGGCTGCCTCACCCCAGTACACTATTTCAATTCAAAGCGCCTCGCCCCAGACCATGCGCTGCTTGTGCCTTCGGACGAATTGGCTCGCACTCGCCACCACATTCTTTGAGTGGGCAATCCTGAGATCGATGTTCCAGAAGAGCTGACGGTCTGCGTTGTAACGAGCGATGAAAAGTTGTCCCTGCTTGCTATCTGTATCGTGTAGCTCACGGCATTAGCGACATCGCTCCAATCGAAGGTGACCGTCGAGCCTCGGGAAAACCTCGCGTCAGACGATGGGCTTAACAACGTTGGCGAAGAAAGAGCCGAAGGCTGAGATGTTGTGCCGCCTGTCACAACCGTCACCGACGAGCTGATGAACGTGTTCACGTTGCTTGCGACGAGGAGAACCGAAGTAGTGCTGTTGGGAAATCCCGCAAACGTTGCGATCGGAAATCGGACCATTGTTGCACCTGGAGGAACGGTTACGGTAGCAGGCATCGAGGCTGATGCTGGAATGCGGCTCGACAAGGACACGACGACTCCATCGGTGCCCGCAGGGGCGGGAAGCGTAACTGTTCCAGTTGCGGTTGTGCCTGCAGAAACGGTGGAGGGACTCACTGTGAACGACGACAATGTTGGCGCAGGCGGTGGTGTTCCCGCAGGATCAACGAGAAGGTCTGCAGAAACAGTTGCGCCTCCACCGGTGACGAAGATCGTTACAACCGTGGGCGTCGATACTGCTGATGGAAGCAGGTGCACCGCGGCGAAATCAGTTCCTGCTGCCACCACCGTCAGGCTCGACAGGAATGGAAGAACAGCGGGATTGTTGGACGATACCTGAAGCGTGCGATCGAAATTCGTCACCGATGATACAGTGACCTTTCCGGTGGCCGACCCCGGTCCGCCACCAACGATTTCATTCGGAACGATAGTGAAAGAGACCGGCGTCGCTGCATCGCTCGGCCCTGACTGAGCACGCGTCCCCAATCCATCCGTGTCGAAAGTTGTAGGTGTCTCGGGGGAACACGCTGCGAGAAGAATGGAAAAGGCGAACAACACACGCAGCTTCGGTTTAATCATCTCTACCATCTCCGGAATGACCTGACTGAAAAGAGTCAACGACTCTACGCAGTGTAGTACTGGAGCGTACTAGACCGGGCGCGGGCGCGGTGAAGGAACATCATGACGCGGTGAACGATTGACTCCCGGAGATCAGCGTGGGATCGGCACGGAAATGGCACCCGCCATCGGCTATTCATCTCTCTCAGGAGTTACGGTCTGGAACAGGTCCTGACACGCCAGCAGGGTGAGATCGTAACACTCGAGCGAAAGCTCGTACTGCGCGTCCGCGACGTATTGAGTCAGTCGGACGGGGCGCCCGCCGACGTCGAGAGACTTGCTTCTCTCGTGAACGAGATGGACGAGCTGTTCCTGCTTGTCATCGTCGGTGAATACAACACAGGCAAGAGCACATTCATCAACGCGCTGCTCGGCGACGAAGTTTTTGCGATGGGCGACCTCCCGACAACTAGATCGATCTCTATTCTCCGGTATGGCGAGGCGGGCCCACCCGAAACGATCGGCGAGAATCTGCAGCTCTTTCATTATCCGCTCGATGTGCTGAAGGATCTCGACATTGTCGATACACCGGGCACTAACTCGATCGAACGAATGGAGGAGGAAATCACGCGAGAGTTTGTTCCGCGTGCGGATCTCATCCTGTTCGTCACAAGCATTCTTCAGCCGCTGACTGCCAGCGAGCTCGACTTTCTCGCGCACATCCGTGAATGGGGAAAGAAGGTTGTATTCGTCGTGAATGGCGTTGACCGCAGGAACAGCGATGAGCAGATCGATCGAGTGCGTGAATATCTCACGCGGGAGATTACGACACGTCTTGGCGGTCCCGCTCCGACCATCTACTTCATCAGCGCTCTGCGCGCCCTGCGTGTACGGCTTGCTGCGAGATCGTCGACGCACGTGAGCGTGCAGGGAGAAGCGGCTGATCCACGCGATGAATACTCCGCCCTCGAATCTTACGTGCTCGAGACACTTCGGGAAAAAGAGAGGATTCGGCTCAAGCTCATGAGTCCGCTGGGAATTCTGCGACATGTCTTGAAGGCGAATACGGGCTCGCTCGAGACACGGCTGCAAGTGGTGCGTGAAGATGCGCGTGTTCTCAAGTCGATTCGTGAGCAGCTCGAGGCGTATTCGAAAGAGATGCGGACAGATTCGGAACGCTATCTGATCGAGGTGCGGAACGTTCTTTACGAGCTCGAGCGACGCGGACGCGACTGGTTCGAGCGAACCATTCGCATTGGCAACGCAAACTTCCTTCGCAACAAGGACGCAGTCGAGAACAGATTTCGCGCCGAAGTCGTGATGGATGCACCGGGCGCAATCGAGGGCGTAGTTCATCGCATGGTGGACTGGACTGTGCAACGGAACCTGCGGCTCTGGAGCTCGGTCTTTGCCGAGCTCGATGCACATACCGCGAGACTTCGGGAAGCGGGTGCACTTTCACCTCATGGAGATACCGAATTTCAGTACAATCGCGAGGAGCTCTTTGCGCGCCTGCGTGAGCCCGTCGAGCGGCGGCTCGGCGAGTTCGACACTGAGAAGGAAGCGCGCGCGATAACCGAGTCCGTCAAATCCGCAGTCGCGCAGACATTCGGCGTCAACGTTTTTGCGCTTGGACTCGGCGCATTGTTTGTAACTGCGTTCACGACCGCGGCGCTCGACGTCACCGGAGTGCTTACCGCGACGATATTCGCGATTGCTGGCTGGCTGATCATTCCGGCGCGTCGCCGGCATCTGATTTCCGATTTCGAGAAAAAGATCTCGAAGCTCAACGATGATCTTGCAGTGCTGATACGCGCCAAGTTCGAGGAGCAGCTGGGACGTTATGAGCAGCAGCTGCTCGAGGTGGTGGCGCCGTATGATCGCTTTCTCGAGACTGAGCGTGCGCGCATCGAGCAGGGGCTTTCGCAACTCGGCGATGCAGATGAAGAAGTCAACGCGCTCGAGGGTCGCATTCTCGAAACGTTTCCCGAGTCATGACGTTTCGAAGCCGGTATTCAGGTGACTGCGGGAGTCTTCGGAGGGTCCTCGACTTCGCCTCGATCCGCACGAATCACGCTGACCATGCCGTTTGGCTCGAGATACGCACGCGCCACATCCGCAGTATTGGTGATTCCATGTAGCCGAAGCTGCTCCATCACCTCTTCGGGATGCATGAATTCCCGGCGCAAGGCTCGTTTGTTCATCACGCCATCCAGTATCAGGGGCGATGGCTTTGATTTGATCAGCCGCCGGAGGGCCGGGAACCGGTAGGCAACTGCATCCAGTGCAACGCTCCAGAAAAGAATCGTAACAATAAGGAGAACGCTGTCGGTTATCCCGCTGGCATCGCCGGCCATCCCGTGTGCGGCAGCTTCCGCAACGAGGACTATCACCAGCAGGTCAGTAAGTGAGTGAGCGCCGCTTTCGCGCTTACCGATCACCCGCATCAGAAAAAAAATCGCGAGGTACATCACGCTGCCGCGGATGAATATCTCCGCGAGCGGCGTGTTCAGGCGAAAGATGTCATCCTGCAGAATCAGCAGGTTGTAAAGCATTTCAGGCAAAGCGCCGCCTCGTTGGGAAGGTTTTTGTCATTGGCTGACTTGCGATCACGGGTCTCATCAGCTTCGCGACAATGCAAGGCATTGCAGTGAGCATCGCGATCAAACCGCGTATCTCCATTCAAACTCCATGCAGTCTCCACTCCACCTCCAAGCATTTGTAACACGCTAACCGCATAGTGTCACGAGCGCCCGGCCAGAAGATGGGACCGGACATCAACGAATCGCTTGAGAGGGAACGACTATGACACGCATGCTACCTGATCCTACGTTCTACCCCTCGCCGGCGATGGCCGGCGATGCGCCAGCGGAAACTCTGGCTTATGTCGCACTGCTTACGGCGGAGGTCAACGGCAAAAAAGACGCACTCGGCGTCGTCGATACTGATCCGCAATCGACCTCGTATGGCAGACTCATCGGCAAGGTCGAGTTTCCAAACGGCGGGAACGAGCTTCACCATTTTGGCTGGAACGCCTGCAGCTCGCACCTGTGCGCGTACGCACCGAATCCGCACATGGAGCGGAGATATCTCGTGGTGCCTGGGACGACCAGCTCGCGCATCCACGTGATCGACACTCAGCCGGATCCCCGCGCGCCACGACTGGTGAAAGTGATCGAGGGGGAGGAGGTGATGGCGAAAACCGGATACGCTGCGCCTCACACGGTGCATTGCGGGCCCGATGCGATCTACATCAATGCATTCGGCGCACCCGACGGCAACGGTCCCGGCGGAATCTTCATGCTCGATCATGAGACGTTCGAGGTGAAAGGCCGGTGGGAGAAAAACCGCGGACCACAGGAGCTCGCTTACGATTTCTGGTGGCATCTCGGCCACGACATCATGATCACCAGCGAGTGGGGCACTCCCAACATGGTGAAGGATGGAGTGAATCCCGAGCTCCTTCTAAGCGGGAAGTACGGCAACTCGCTTCACGTCTGGGATCTCAAGAGTCGCTCACATCTGCAGAAGCTCGAGCTGGGCGCGGAGCAGCAGATGGTTCTGGAGCTGCGTCCAGCTCACGATCCACGAAAGACGTACGGATTTGTGGGAGTCGTCATGAGTCTCGCTGATCTCTCGAGCTCGGTCTGGATGTGGTATCACGACGATGCTGACGGCACGTGGAAAGTTCGCAAGGTCATCGAGATTCCTGCGGAGCCTGCGGATCCTTCCGAATTGCCTCCGCTGCTTCAGGGCTTCAAGGCCGTGCCTCCGCTCGTGACGGACATCAACCTTTCGCTCGACGATCGCTTTTTATATGTGAGCTGCTTTGGCACTGGTGAGTTCCGGCAGTACGACGTGAGTGATCCGACAAATCCAAAGCTCACCGGGACACTCAGAATCGGTGGGATAGTGCGCCGGGCGCCACACCCGAAGACGGAAGGACGAGCGCTGAACGGAGGGCCGCAGATGGTGGAAGTGAGCCGAGACGGACACCGGGTGTATCTGACCAACAGCCTCTATTCACCCTGGGACGCGCAATTCTATCCTGATGGTGTTCGCGGATGGATGGCGAGAATCGATGCTGCGCCTGATGGAGGCATTTCGTTCGACAAAAACTTTCTCGTCGAATTCGAGGACGGCCTCAGACCGCATCAAGTGCGGCTTCAGGGCGGAGATGCGTCGTCCGATTCCTTCTGCTACGCGGAGTGACAATGCAAATGTCAGCGGACGCCGGGCTCGCCTTGCTCGTGCTCGGCGCCGCGCATGGGATCAATCCGGCAATGGGTTGGCTGTTCGCAGTTGGGCGCGGACTTCAGGAGCGCAGCCGACGCGCGGTGTGGACCGCGCTCGGCCCGCTTGCTGTTGGTCACGCGATGGCGATCGCCGCTGCAGTACTGCTTGCGACGACGCTCGGAAAAATGGTTCCGCTGAATGTGCTGCGCTCCATCGTCGCGTTGGCATTGTTCGCGGTTGGAGCGGACGGTTTGATTCGTCATCGTCACGTGTGCCTCAGTGGTATGCGTGTGAGCGCGCGCGAGCTGACAACGTGGTCCTTTCTGATGGCGTCGGCGCACGGTGCCGGACTGATGGTGCTGCCATTCATGCTCGGATCTCTCGAGTCGTCAGCTGTGTCAGCGCGGTCGCATCATCACATGATGTCGATGGCCGGCATGCAGTCACACGCGGCAGGCGCCGTCACATCGAGCAGTGCGGGACCAATCGGGTTTGCCGCGCCACTCATTCATACAGCGGGGTACCTTCTGGTCACCGGCCTGCTTGCAGTGGTGGTCTACGAGAAAGTGGGATTACGAATTCTTCGCCGTGCGTGGATCAATCTCAACGTCATCTGGTCCGTCGCGATGATCGGGACCGGCGTGCTGGCAATGCTGATTTAGTCGGCGGATCCATTTTGCTGGAAAGTCGCAACTTGTCGTCGGCGTCTTCCGCCAGAAAGCAACGCAGCTCTTCCACAAACCGTGTCCACGCTGGCTCGCTCTCGAGGAGAATATGATTTTTGCTGTCGAGCGGAACGAATCGGGCGTTAGGCAAAAGCGCTGCGAGCTTGCGCCCTTCGCTGAAGGCTGCAACTGCATCACCGGTGGCGTGAAGCACTAGCACAGGCACCTGCACCTGGGGCAAGAGCTCGGTCACGTCGATCATCGCCGCAGTGGAAAGAAGTCGTGCCCCAATCTGCGGTGAGGTTGTGACTCGCTGCAGCTCACTGAACCATTGCATCTGCTCGGGCGTTCCTTCCGGGATGAACCGCGCAGCGAAGAAAAGACGGAATGCGGGATTGTCGTGTCCCCAGCCGAGTGGGATGTTCTGCATTACGATCTTTACTTCCTCGAGCTCCGCGGGCGTACGCGCGCGTGCGATGACTCCCTGCGCGAAGCCTCCATAGAGAACCAGGCGAGACACGCGCTCAGGATGTCGAACGGCGTATGTGATCGCGACAGCGCAACCTTGCGAGATGCCGAAGAGCGGAAAGCGCTCGAGTCCCATTGCATCGACGACCGATTCGAGGTCACGCACCCACGCGTCGAAGGAAAGATCGTCTGCGTCCCTGTCCGATAGCCCGCATCCCCGCTCGTCGTAGCGAATCAACGTGTGATCGCTCGAGAGCGCGCGCAGCCAATGACGCCACACGGGACTATCCCAGTCATATTCGAGGTGAGTCATCCAGTTGGCGGGCTTGACGATTGGGGGTCCTGCGCCGCTCGATGCATACGCGATTCGAACGCCATCGGCGGCTGTGCAGAAGCGAATCTGCTGTCCACCTGGCGCCGCCGCCGGTGACGCTGTTGCGCTGCGCTCTGTGACGTCGGCGACGAGGCGAAATCCGCGGCCGTGGATTGTGCGGATCACCCGCTGTTCGGTGCCGTCGTCTCCAACTGCCTGACGTGCTGCTTTTATCCTGCTGTTGAGCGTGGTGGGTGCGACGTAGCGATGTCCCCATACGCGGTCGAGGAGCTCATCCTTTGTCACGACGCGGTCGCGACAGGAGAAGAGGAATGCCAGCACGTCGAATACCTGTGGCTCGACGTGGATCCGCTCGTTTCCCCGACGAAGCTCATGCAATCGCGTGTCGAGCTGGTAATCGCCGAAGGAGTAAATCAGGTCGTCAGGGAGCGGTAATGACATTGACGGATGACCCAAGGCTTTGTCGATTGTGAAGTCGACGACCGGCTAAAGCGCGCTGGCTTCTATATTACGACATCGGACCCGTCGATGTGCGGTAGAATCAGGCCCGCAGGTACGTAAACCCGGCTTCCTGCGAACGGTTCACTGCCACTACCATGGCGGGCACGAGAATGATTCCAGGCAGGCGCGATGACTTGAGATCTTCGTACACGCTTTCGTACGATTCATTCCGCGCCTTTGCAACTGATGTCGACAGCAGTCTGAGCGCAGTGTTGCACGCGAGAAACACGACGCCGCGCTTTTGCAGAGTATCTACGCTGAGCGGGCCTCCCGTCGCATAGAGGTTTCGCACCGCTGGTTCCTTCGTAGCAGGGTCGATCAAGTTTGCATTCTTTCCAAACCCGTACTTCGTCCACGCGGCATCGTTGAAGGCGATTGCCAGAGCTGACCCATGGACGCCGATGACTGCGCGCGCCTCATCGGGTTTTGCGCCGTAGGCATCACGGTAGGCATCGAGGAAATTGCCCGCCATCAACATGGGGCGTTCGCCAAGATCGAGCCCATGAAAGAATTGACGGTGTTTCGCCTTGATACCAGTCATCCATGCATCGTGTTCGGAGTCATCACCATCGAGTGCCGGCTCGACAGCGTGCGCCGTCGACGCGAAACCTGCGGAGAGAGCTGCGAAAGCAGCAGCGGCGCGGGTGACAAAACGGCGGCGTGGAAGTTCGGAATCGTCTGAAAAAAGCATTGTCATCCTCGAAGGTGAGTCATGCCGGGGCATGAGATGAGGGTGCTGCATCCAAAATCCGCTCTTGAACATGTGAATAGCGCGCTGAAAGCGCAAAACCTGCAGGAAACGATCGAGTAGCAGCTATGCAGAGGTGCAAGGCGAGCTAGCGATGCGTCACAGTAAAAACGAGACGATGCGCGCCTCATGATCACTTCTTTCTCTAATCGTCGGCGCATCCGTGAGCACTGATATCGACCGCGAAAGCGAGACTCACTTCCGGCAGATTGCCGACAGTTTACGCGAGTTCATCTGGCTGAGCGATGTCGACTTTACGACCCACTTTTACATCAATCCCGGGTACGAGCGGATCTGGGGACGGAGTCGCGAGTCACTCTACGAAAATCCGGCGTCCTTACTCGACGGCGTTCACGACGAAGACAAGGGTAGAGTGAGAGCTGCGCTGCACGGAATGAAGCAAGGCAATTATGACATCGAGTTCCGTGTTGTGCGGCCTGATGGAGAAATCAGATGGGTCTGGAGCCGCGGCGTGCCGGTTCGTAACGCTCGTGGAGAAATCTCACGGATTGCGGGCATCACGGAGGACATTACAGACAGAAAGAGGGCAGAGCTCGCACTCGAGCGGGTCACACAAAGTCGAACGAGCCTGATTCGCGGATTCACGCATGACATCAAGAACCCGCTTGGCGCAGCAGACGGTTATCTCAGCTTGCTGAGCGACGGGATATATGGCGATCTCGGCAAAGAGCAGAACGACATTGTCTTGAAAGCACGGAGATCGATTACATCGGCACTGGACCTTATCAAGCACCTGCTCGAGCTCGCACGGGCCGAAGCGGGCCAGCTCGAGACTCAGACAATCCCCGTTGACGTTCTCGAGGTGGTGACGACGATCGGCGACGCATTCCGCACGCAAGCAAGTGCAAAGGGTCTCTCACTGTCAATGGAATTGCCCGCTGAGTCACCGCGGGTGCACTCCGATCCGGACCGCATTCGGCAGGTTCTGAGTAACCTCGTGTCGAATGCGGTGAAGTACACCCCGAGCGGAGGGCGGATAATCATCCGCGCATACACTGATACTGTGGCGCGGAGCCCCGAGGAACCCGGGCAGACAGTAATTGAGGTGATCGACAACGGCCCCGGTATCCCGGTTGAAAGTCAGGAGCGGCTCTTTCAGGAGTTCACTCGCTTCGACCCCAACGCTGCAGAGGGTGCGGGGATCGGGCTCGCTATCAGTCAACGTATTGCGCACGCGCTCGGCGGCACGATCAGCGTCGATAGTGAAGTCGGTCGTGGCAGCAGTTTCAAGCTGCGGTTACCTCATCATCATACCAACCCAGGACTTGGTGCTACACAGCCCAGCACGGTATAAAGGCCAAACCGGTTCTTCGAAGGGCATTGGTCAAGGCGCTGAAGGAATCTTGGCCGGATTCTCTGCCTGCTGAGAGGCGCCGCGAGGTTGGAGGATACGCCTATTTTGATTCGGCCCGGTCTGCATGTAGTTAGGACAGAGGATTCATTGAAATTCAATTAGTGCGCCGTGTCTTATTGGCGCAGATCTCGCGAAGGCTGTGCTGATTTTCCACACGCATCCCTTCAACCCGCCAGAAGGATTCAAGCCGGCAGAGATTCTCCCTTCTAACTGCGGCGCGCTAGCCGGTGCGAGATACGACCCCAACACCTGGGGCGGGCCTAGTGCCGAGGAACTGGCGAAGTTCGGTAGATAGCAAAAAGCCTTCTTACGCATTTGATAGGAAGCGCGTCTATGTTACGAATCCATCGGTACAGACAGTACAAAATGGAAAAGTTCTACAAAACGTTATGATTGGAACACTGGCAAGTGCAAATGGGAATAGCCGCCTTCAACGGAGAAATCATAAGGTACCGCGAACTTTTCTGACATTGTTGTTTGTCGCCGCTTCCTTTTCAATGGGAGGCGCGTTACCCGCACAATCCGCGCTCGTTTGCAGACCAGCTGACGCACAAACGGCTAATATGATCCGATACATGAAGGAACTTGTTGCGGCAACAGTTCCAGCGGATTCGGAGTCAGTTGGCATCCGAACAAGCTATAAGTTCCCTGTGGTTTCAATCTCCCAAGTTTCCCTTGTGCAGACTGAAAGAACGTGCAAGTCTGCTCTTCAAAGTTTCTCCGCCGCATTGCCAGCGGGATCTGTGAAGCCAACCGCTCTTTACGTTGTTGCGGTGGGTGGAGTATACGTGGTGTGGGCGCCGTTAAATGCCGGGCAAGTATCTGAGTGGACAGTGCACATGGTGCTCGACTCGAAATTCGTTGTTCTATCGAAATTTGCGGGCTGATAGCCAAGCAGTTTGTTGACGTCAAAAAAAGGCCCCTGCAATGCTTTGCATTGCAGGGGCTTCACTTAACAAGTCGGGGCGACTGGATTTGAAACAGCGACCTCCTGCTCCCGAAGCAGTAAGGAACGCCTCAACTCTAAGCCACCAAGACTCCTTGCGTGTTTATACCGTTATACGGTATAATACCCTATACACAGGCAGGACCCCTCGGGGCTCGAAATGATCGTCAGTTTCAAAAATCGCGGGACTGAAGATGTGTTCAACAACCAAGACACGAAGGCGGCTCGCAAGACTTGCCCGAATACGATCTGGAGTGTCGCACAGCGAAAGCTGGACTATCTCCAGTCGGCCTCGACGCTCACAGACCTGAAAAGCTCGCCGAATAACAAGCTTGAGAAACTGAAGGATGACCGAGCGGGGCAGCACTCAATCCGAATCAATGACCAGTATCGCGTCTGCTTCGTCTGGACTGACGATGGCGCAGAAGGCGTGGAAATAACCGACTACCACTAACACCAAATCCCTAACAAGTCGCTGAAGTCCGACAACTGAAGCGCCGCAGGACCCTGACCGCTACCTAAGCCAATTACCCGACCACGAGACCAGGAACCCACCGATGATCCGCATTCCGACCAACCGCGCGCCCACGCACCCGGGTGAGATCCTGCTGGAAGAATTTCTCAAGCCGCTCGGCGTGACGCAGTCTGAGCTCGCCGACAAGGCGAAGATTCCGTTTCAGCGTGTGAATCAGATCATCAAGGGAAAGCGATCGGTAACACCGGACACTGCGATGCGCCTGGCTAAGGTGCTGGGCACATCGATCGATCTCTGGCTCAACCTGCAGCTTGCGTGGGACAAATACGAAGCGATGAACTCAAAGAAGGCAAAAGAGATCGAGAAGCTCGAGCGGATCGCCTAACCCAGAGATTTACTTCGCATTTTGCAATAAGCGATCGGCGCCAATGCAGATCGACGAGGAAGGCAAAGTCGAGTCAAACCATTCCATCCCGCACCCGCAGCAGTAAAAAGCCCCTGCAACGATTTGCATTGCAGGGGCTAGGTCGGGGCGACTGGATTTGAACCAGCGACCTCCTGCTCCCGAAGCAGGCGCGCTACCGGGCTACGCTACGCCCCGAATGTGACAACAATGGCGAGCACTTGAGGCGCTCGCCACTCCTAAACTTAAATGGGGCAGGGGCCTAGTCCAACACCTGCTTTTAACCCTCGATCACAGGGTGACACTACTATATAGATGGCAGCTCCAAAGGGCGCAGACTGCCGATTGCTGGCAGGTCACTTGCACGCCCTATGACGCGTAATGAGGCTGTCTCTCCGTTTTGTAATCCCGCTCGCCATTGCGCTTGCTGCCCTCGCGTATGGCGTTCAACCACTCGTCGACCGGCTGACTGAACGCTGGTTCACGCGCGATCTCGACCTGAGATCGACGCTGATCAGCAATGCGATCGATGCCCCGCTCAGCGTCTACGTCTCTGGCGGAAATCCCATGGCGGTGCGCAACTATTTCGACCGCATCGCACGCGACGAGCGACTCTATGCACTCGGCCTTTGCATCTCGCCGAGTGCCTCGATTGTTGGAAGCACCAGCATGCCGGCGAGCGTGAATTGCTCCTCCGTTCCACGCGATGGAGAGAGCAATGACAGAATTTTACGACTTGCATCGGGACCGCTCCTGATTTCCGTCGTTCCAATGCCTGCAATCGGTTCCGACGCGCGGCTGGTATTGCTCCACGACATGAGCTTCATCGGACGACGCAGTGAAGAAACACGACGATACCTCTTCTATATGTTCGTCGGACTCGCGGTAGTCGTCTCGATCATCACCGTAGTCATTGCACAGCTCAGCTGGCGAGGATGGGTGTCCGGACTTCGCGCAATCGTTCGTGGCGAAAGCCTCACGAAATTTCCTGGAGCACCGGGCGAGCTTCAGCCAATTGCAAATGATCTTCGGGCGCTCATTCGCGATCTCGAGGCTGAGCATCGACTCCGCGACGAAGAACAGCTCGCGTGGAATCCCGAAACTCTTCGCGAGATACTGCATCGCGAGCTTCGCGACGAGCAGGTGATCGTAGTATCGAATCGCGAGCCATTCATTCACGTGCGGCAAGGTGATTCTGTTGTCGTGCAGCGTCCGGCGAGCGGACTGGTAACTGCAGTCGAGCCAGTGCTGCGCGCATGTTCTGGAACCTGGATCGCTCACGGAAGTGGATCAGCCGACCGCGAAGTGGTCGACAGAAACGACAGACTTCAGGTGCCGCAGGACAATCCTGCGTACACGCTCCGACGCGTGTGGCTCACGCGCGAGGAAGAGAACGGCTACTACTACGGATTCGCCAACGAAGGATTGTGGCCTCTCTGTCATATCGCGCACGTGCGGCCGACATTCCGCGCGAGCGACTGGGAATACTATAAGAAGGTCAACCAGAAATTCGCCGATGCAGTCGTCGACGAGAGCGAAGGGCCCGATCCGATCATCCTGATTCAGGATTATCACTTCGCTCTTTTACCGCGAATGATTCGCGAGAAACTTCCCGCTGCAACGATCATCACGTTCTGGCACATACCATGGCCTAATCCCGAGGCATTCGGAATCTGCCCATGGCGCAACCAGCTCCTCGACGGACTACTTGGCAGCAGTATCCTCGGATTTCACACGCAGTTCCACTGCAACAACTTCGTCGATACCGTCGACCGCTTTATCGAAGCGCGCGTGGACCGCGAGACATTTACCGTTTCACACAGCGAGCAGAAAACGGCGGTTAAACGCTATCCAATCTCGATCGCGTGGCCGCCTGAGCACGACCTCGTAGCGAAGCCACTCGAAGAATGCCGCGCTGAGATACGAGCACGTCATGGATTACCGCAGAATCAGCTCATCGGTATCGGAGTCGACCGACTCGACTACACAAAAGGAATCGACGAGAGGTTCAGGGCAGTCGAGAGATTGTTCGAATCACATCCCGAGTGGATCGGGACATTCACGTTCATCCAGATTGCGGCGCCGACTCGCGCGAGCATCGAGGATTATCAGACGTACGAGCAGAAGGTCAGATCACTCGTCACGCGCATCAACTCGAGATTCTCGGAGAGCCCAAATCCTGCAATCATTCTGCTGGTGCAGCATCACGAGCCGTACCAGGTCTATGAGTACTATCGCGGATCCGAGCTTTGTTTCGTGAGCAGCCTTCACGATGGAATGAACCTCGTAGCGAAAGAATTCGTCGCGTCGCGCGATGACAATGAGGGCGTTCTGATCCTGAGCCAGTTCACAGGCGCAGCGCGCGAGCTTCCTGAAGCGCTCGTTGTGAATCCATATAACGTCGAGCAGTGCGCCGAGGCGCTGCATGCCGCGCTTACTATGCCGGAGCGGTGGCAGCGTACGCGCATGGAGATCATGCGATCGCTCGTAAGGGAATTCAATGTATTCCGATGGGCGGGGCGAATGCTCATCGACGCCGCCGCAATTCGACGACGAGGAAAAGTTCTCGACCGCTCACCACTCCCATCTGATTCAAGTGCAAGCACGCCGATCTCGAGCGCGTCGACCGCCTGACGCGGATCCCGCGTGGGCGTGGTTCTTCGACATCGATGGGACGCTTGTTGAGATCGCGGTAACTCCGTCGAGTGTTGTTATCGATGACGACCTTCCGCATCTGATCAAGCAACTTTCTCAGCGCAGCGGAGGCGCGGTATCACTCATTACTGGCCGAGCCGTTGCAGATGTCGACGAAATGCTGTCGTT
>DASUXX010000249.1:0-2031 GCA_036377755.1 Gemmatimonadaceae bacterium | reverse complement strand
CAGCATGTCGATTCGGTGACAACAGAGTGTCTCTCCCTCGAACCGGATCTTTACGGGAAGCTCGCGCACTATCGTATGTCCTCGCTTGATCAGCTCCCTCTCCATAGCGAGCGAATAAGCGTTTTCGAGAAAGCCAAATCCGAGGCCGTTGTAAACCTTATAAAATGCGCCTATCACAGAATCGGTAAGATCTTTGTGGATTAGTTCGGCCTGTGGCATGTAACAGCCTAAGTACTGGCTTCTCCAAGTTTGGGATCGTTCTGCTTCTTATCAGCTCGTTTCCGTGCAAATCCGTGCGCCAGAACCGCTCGAACCCGCAACGCGAAGACCCTGCAGGAGCGGAGCAATTGGAACACTGATTGCGATGCCAGAAATACATGGCATCCCATACAATGCGGCGAATTGACCGCCAGCTCATCATTATCGGCGGCCATGAGGACAAGACGGACAAGAAGCTGATTCTTAGAGCAGTCGCCGAGCGGGTGGGGGGCGGAAAGCTCGTCATTGCGACCGTTGCTTCGGGGCTGCCCAAAGAGCAGTACGAGGAATACGAGCAGCTCTTCCGCGGACTTGGCGTCCGTCACGTATACAAGCTCGAAGTTGAATCGCGCGAAGACGCATTGTCTGACAAGAACGTTCGCGTGCTCGACGACTGCACCGCGATCTTTTTTACCGGCGGCGACCAGATGAAGATCACCAGCCAGCTCGGATGCAGCCCGGTGTGCGAGCGCATCCAGGAAGTCTACGAATCAGGGGGCTGCATTGCCGGCACATCCGCCGGCGCATCGGTGATGAGCGAGACAATGATGGTCGGCGGCGAAGGCGAAGAGACACATCGCATCGGCAGCGGGTTGCAGCTCGCGCCCGGCCTTGGCCTCATTCGCGGAATCATCGTCGACCAGCACTTTGCCGAGCGCGGTCGCATCGGCAGGCTGCTCGGCGCTGTTGCGCAGAATCCGCGAATAATTGGAATCGGCATCGACGAGAATACCGCAGTCATCGTCGAGCGCGACCGTAAATTCACGGTGCTCGGCGAAGGCGGCGTGACGATTCTGGATGCGGGTGCGAGCACCTACACGAACATCACCGACGAGGAGCAGGATCGGGCTCTCTCAGCGTTCGACGTGAAGCTCCACGTGCTCAGTCAGGGTGACAGATTCGATTGTCAGACGCGCAGGCCCGACGCGCAAGCCGCCGAGATTATCGAAGAAGAGCTGCTCGGCGCCGAAGCCTGATCAGAAAAATCCTGGATCGAACTTGTTCCCGATGAGGGAGACGTTGCGATAGCTCTCCTCGAGGAATTTCTCGCGCACGTTGAGCGCTCCTTCTTTCACCATTCGCTTGCCGCGCGCGATCACTTCGATAATCTCGAGTGATCCTTTTCGAAGAACGAGCAGGTCGGCGTCCTTGCCTTCATCGACGCGGCCTTTGTTCTCGAGCTTGAGAACCGCAGCTGTGTTCGACGTGCAGAAGCGCAATACGAGATCGAGCGGCAGCTTCTCCTTCACTACGAGCCCGCACAGCTGATCGTACAGAATGTCCGGCGTGCTCGAGTCCGCATCCGACGAGACCGTGAGCTTGTCGATTGGCCCGTCGCTGTCGAGATACATCTTCACATCTTTTGCAAGCTTCTGCTCGACGACATCGAGATCCACATACGATCCTTCGCGGGCGAGTCCAATCGCTTCTGCGATGAGCTCCGGCGTTCGCTCGATGTGCGTCGGGTAAAGCCATTCAGCTTTGATCTCGTAATTGTCCAGCAGGTCGCGCAACGGTCCGAGACGTCGCGGCCCGTCGCCAACGTGAAAATGCGTGATGCCCGCCTTTCCACTCAGAAGCCCACCGATATGGGTATCCAGAACATGCCGGGCGAGCTCGTCAGTCGAGGTCTGAAGTGATCGCTCATCTGATATCGCAAGCTCGCCCGCGCCGACACAAGCATCGATGAACAGCATGTCGTTGCGCACGGAGCCGGTGATCGTAAGCGGAGGAATGTTGTAGCCGCCTGTCCACATGCGCGTCGAGATACCT
>DASUXX010000248.1:0-2924 GCA_036377755.1 Gemmatimonadaceae bacterium | reverse complement strand
TGCCGACGGAGTCATAAACGACGTCCACGCCGGAGCCGCCCGTGATGCGCTTTGTTTCTGCAGCGAAGTCTTCGCGGGTGTAGATAATCACGTGATCAGCGCCAGCCTCGCGAGCAAGCTGGGCTTTCTCATCTGATCCCGCGGTTCCTATTACAATCGCGCCAAGCTTCTTCGCGATCTGCACGAGAAGCAACCCGACACCGCCAGCAGAAGCGTGAACGAGGCAGGTGTGCCCGGCCTTTAATGGAAATGTCGATGTCGCTAGATAATGCGCAGTCATTCCCTGAAGCATGACTGCTGCGGCGATTTTCGCCGAAACGTTGTCAGGGATGTGGACAAGACGATTCGCTGGCAGTGCAGCGTACTCTGCATATGCTCCAGATATGCTCGCCCATGCAACGCGATCTCCGGCCTTTACGTCAGTGACAGCAGGTCCAGCTTCGACAACCACACCGGCACCTTCTTCGCCGGGTGTCGCAGGCAATGCGATCTTATAAAGGCCTGCTCGCTTGTAGATGTCGATGAAGTTCACGCCTGCAGCTTCGACTCGAACCAGGGCCTCGTTGTCTTTCACTGAGGGCACTGCGGTCTGCGAGACCTTCAGGACATCGCTGCCGCCAGTCTCGCTTATCGTGATTGCCCGCATCGTACGACCATCAGTCATTTGCGCTTGCCTTTGCGTCCCATTGGCTTTTCCGATCCCTGGCGATCGCGGCGCACTGCGAGACGCTTGCCTCTGACTTTTGCGCGAGACATTGCTTCGACCACGGTGTCGACGGAGCGCTCTGGAATTTCAACAAGCGCGAAGCCGTTATTCATCTCGATCGAGCCAATGTCTTTTCCCGATATGCCGGCCTCGTTTGCGATTGCACCGACCAGATCCGCGGGACGGATTCCTGACTGGCGGCCCAGAGAGAGATGAATCCGCACCATCTTCTCACCTCGTGCGGAGCGGTGATCATCGTCGAAACGGTTTTTCTTTCCTGATGATTTCTTCTTGCGTTCGTATTCAGGTCTCTCCGGAGCCGCTGCGACGTTCTTGATTTCCTCGTCGTCACGATCAGCGCTTCCGGTTGCTGCATGAGCGAGCTTCACTGCCGCCGCAGCGACATCGGAGACATCGAACTCCTCGCCGAGTGTTTCGACGACTGAACGAAACTCATCGAGATCTCCGCCTTCGATTGCCTCCCGCAATGCGAGAGTTGTTTTCTCGAGCTGTCTCGCCTGGAGATCGCGGATCGACGGGACTTTCTCAATCGTGATCTTTCTGCCGATATGCTGTTCGATGTTCCGGAGAAGCCTCGACTCGCGCGGTTCTGCAAGTGTTATCGCAGTGCCCTCGCGTCCTGCCCTGCCCGTTCTTCCAATTCGATGGACATACGCATCGGTAGCAGGGGGAACGTCGAAGTTCACAACGTGCGACAAGTGCCCGATGTCGAGACCACGTGCTGCAACGTCGGTCGCGACAAGAAGATCGAGGGCTCGATCGCGGAAGCGGCGCATGACGCGGTCGCGTTGTTCCTGCGAAAGTCCTCCGTGAATCGCTTCTGATCTGTACCCGCGAGCATTCAACGTCTCGGTGAGCTCGTCCACTTCCGTGCGAGTGCGGCAGAAAATGATCGCCGACGCCGGCGACTCCATATCGAGTATTCGTCCGAGAGCTGCTGCTTTCTGCTGGCGCTGCACCATGTAGGCAACCTGTCGCACCTTCGGCACGTCGCCTTTCTTTTCCTTTGCTGCTTCGACGCGAACGCTTACCGGATCCTTCAGATGCTTCTTCGCGAGCGTGCGAATACGAGGGGCAAGTGTCGCCGAGAACAGCGCAGTCTGCCTTTCCGTAGATGCTGCATCGAGAATCGCCTCGAGATCTTCAGCGAAACCCATGTCGAGCATTTCGTCAGCTTCATCGAGAACCACGGTGTTGACACGACTCAGGTCGAGTGTCTTTCTCCGAATGTGATCGAGCGCGCGGCCGGGGGTTGCAACTGCGACGTCGACTCCCCGCCTGAGCGCAACCAGCTGCTGATGAATGGATTGACCGCCATAGATCGGAAGCACGCGCGCACCGACTGACTTTCCGTATTTGTGAATTGCCTCGGCGACTTGTATCGCGAGCTCGCGGGTGGGGACGAGAATTAGTGAAGTAACAACGCGCGTGTCTCGTCCGCTCCGATCAGAACGCGCGAGCCGCTCCACAATGGGAAGAGCGAACGCCGCAGTCTTTCCAGTGCCGGTCGCTGCCTGCCCGACGACGTCTCTGCCTTCGAGAAGGGGAGGGATTGTCTGCTTCTGGATGGGAGTCGGCTCTTCGTAGCCGAGTGCGGCGAGTGTTCGCGCGATGTCGGGACTGATACCGAGGGCGGCGAACTCGCCGCGGTCCTGGTCCTGTTCGGCCGTAAAATCAGAAAGTGTGACTTGCATAGTTGCAATATCACACTTTCGAGTAGCAGGGGCGGGACTCGAACCCGCGACCCCGGCATTATGAGTGCCGTGCTCTAACCGGCTGAGCTACCCTGCCGAACGACTTCCGAGCGTGCGAACGGCCGGCCCTTACGGACCGGCCGCCACACTCTCTCAGATGGCGGGGGCGGGATTTGAACCCGCGACCTTCGGGTTATGAGCCCGACGAGCTACCAGGCTGCTCCACCCCGCGATAGAACTCGCAATCTAGAAGAGCAAAGACTCAAGTCAACTGTCTAAGCCTCTAATTCGATTGCGGATCCGAGGACTCTGAGGATTTCGGATCCGAGGACTTTCATGAGGATTAAGGATGCGCTGGACTTGTATGAGGGTTAAGGACCCGTTGACTGATATGACTGGGCTGTTGTCAAGAGCGGCGGTGGATGCCAAAAAACTGAGCATAAGGTTGAGTGGGCCGGCTGGCATCGACGGTTGATCCTACTGATATACGCCGGTTAACGAGC
>DASUXX010000247.1:0-2280 GCA_036377755.1 Gemmatimonadaceae bacterium | reverse complement strand
GTAACGCGCCTCTTCAATAGACCAGACGGCCAGTATGACAGACGAGACTCGAATGAAAGATGCGCTGAGCAAGGTCCCGCCAGTCACGCTCGCATTCTGGGTGGTAAAGATCCTCGCAACAACACTCGGCGAAACCGGCGGCGACGCGCTCTCGATGACGCTCAACCTCGGCTACGCGGTAAGTACGCTGATCTTCCTCGCGTTCTTTCTCATCACGCTGTTTGGACAAGTCAGCTCATCGCACTACCATCCGGTTCTGTACTGGGCTGTGGTCGTTGCTACCACGACTGTCGGAACCACGACGTCCGATTACTTCGACCGCACGCTTGGGCTCGGATACATCAACTCGTCATTCATTCTGCTCGCGCTCGTCCTCGTGGTGCTGTTCATGTGGAAGCGCACGACAGGACACATAGCTGTCGATCATGTTGTTGGCAGAACTGATGAAACGTTCTACTGGCTGACGATTCTCATATCCAACACGCTCGGCACGGCGCTGGGCGACATGGTAGCCGACAGCGCGGGCGTCGGATTCGGAAAAGGCGCTCTGATTTTTGCGACGCTGCTCGCAATTGTGCTTGCACTTCATTTCTTCACCCACATCGCCGACAGCATTCTGTTCTGGGCGGCGTATGTGCTCACGCGTCCTCTCGGTGCAACAGTCGGCGACACGCTGACCAAGCCGATCGACGACGGCGGGCTCAATCTCGGGCGCTTTCTTTCATCAGGCGTGATTCTCGTAGCGATGATCATCCTCATTGCGACAACAAGCCTGCGGCGGAGGCCGTCGGCTGCATAACCTGCCTGCGCCGCACTAACGCAGATAAGGGAGCGGCGACACCGGGCAGAACATAGGCGATTCGTCAAGGATGTTGCGCAATGCAGGAACGTGCCCGCTACCCATGATCATGAGAACGCGACGCGTCTCAGGGCGGAGAACTCGCGTGAGATTGTGTATGATCTGGATGTTACGCTCGTACCAGCTGGCGAGCAGCTTTGGGCCGCCTCGATTGTTGCCTTCTCCTGCAAGCAGGAAATGGAACATCGACCAGGAATTGCCCGCGTGAAGCGCGGAGTCTGTATTCTGCTGCCTGAGGCGCTCCGTAAGCGACATTATTGATTCGGCCTTCTCTCTCGCAGCAGACTCGGCCTTCAATACAGTCGTAAGGCTGTCCGATAGCCGCTGCAGATCCGGACGGCGTGCGAGAAGTGCAGAAATCGAGTCGTTCCCGATGTTCATTCTGTAATCGACAGGATACACATTCGAATGCCCGAGCTTTCGTGCAAGCCGGTATCCAACCTGCACGACTTCGTTGGAGCTTCGAGTCTGGCCGCCGCTCGCAACGTATCGCGAATAACGCGCGGTCACCGTGTCTGCGGTAGTTGCCGGATACTCGACAGCAATCTGCTGCGGGGCCCACTTTGCAAGGCGATCTGCAAGCTGCTCGAGCTGCGCCTGCTTCTCAGCACCGAGCATATCGACTGGAGCGCCGGAGACTGCATCTGTCGCCGATCCCTCGAAGTGAAATGTGCCGAGCAGCATTACCTCGACTTCGCCCGGAGCGCACTGCGATGGGAATCCGGTAGGACGATCCGCTGCTGACATCGATGTCGCTGATGGAATTGTCGCAACGTTCTTGTTCGTTGCACATGCAGCGAGGCCGCACGCAAGAAATACGACGAGTACTGTCGATCTGCTATTGATAAGAGAGCGCATTCAGCCTATTGATGGTTCGCGTTTGAGAACTCAGGATATCGGCTGACGTATAATCGTCAAGGAAACCTGGAATAGAACGCCGAATGGTGGCCCGAGACAGCACTGGAGTGGCATGAGTTCCCGGTTTGGAGCCGCCGAGGGGAAGGTTGCCCTGCGGTGTTTATCGGGAAGGAGATTGAGATGATGAAATCCTTCAGGTTTATCATCGTTACCGCTGTATCCGCTTTGCCGTCAGTTGCCGGCGCGCAGACAGGTCTTGTGACTCTTACAGGATTTGTCACTGACAGGAACGGGAGCCCGATCCCGCTCGTAGATGTTTCAACGACGCTTGGCGGCCAGTCACGTACAGATGCCGATGGATCGTTCTCCATTACGTATGCATGGAAGGATACAGTCACGCTTGTTGTAAGACGTGTCGGTTATTCTCCGGTGATCAAGCAGCTCGTGATCGAGCGCGGTGTCACTTCTGTGCAGCTTTCCGTAAAGCTTGCCGAAATTGCTCACGACATCGCGCCGGCAATTATCAATGGAAAGCAGGTCGACCCCGTTCTCAACAAGATCGG
>DASUXX010000246.1:0-2937 GCA_036377755.1 Gemmatimonadaceae bacterium | reverse complement strand
CCAGTATCAGCGCCGCCCCGTTCAATTTGATTGTACTTCGATTTAGAACGTCACCTGAAGTCTCGTGATGATCAGCCGGCCGATGTTGCTGCCAAGAGTGAATTCACGGTGAACCTCGTTCAGGATGTTCGTGCCGTTGATTGCCAGCATCGCGTTCCGCCAGAAGGCGGGGCGATAGTGGACTCCGGCGTCGACGAGCGTGTATGCCTCGACTGGTCCGCCAACGAATGCCAGCGTATTGAATGCATCGACATGGCGCTCGCGCAGCTCTGCACCCCAGCCACTGTCATCATTGCTGTAACGCACCGTGACCGAGTGCTTATTGCGTGGCGCGTTGAGCGAAACGTCATCGCGTGTTCCAAGATCTTCCTTCTTGAAGATTCCCTTGTTGACCCACGAATACGTTCCTGCAACCGAGAAGCCCATCGGCAGCGCGAGCTGTGCGCCGACGTCACTTCCCCACAGCTTGATCGGCTTGCTGTAGCTGCGGTACGCGACGATCACATCGCTTCCCGCTGCCGGCGTGTCGAAGTTCACCACACCAATCGGGCATCCTGCAGGCGTTGCCGTCGAGCAGCTGATTGTCGGGTTAGAGCCCGGCAGTGCTGTTGCGAGCGCGCCGGCGATTGTTGGCGCTGCCGCTGCGGGAAGTCCAATCTGCGGCAGGAATGTCGCGAGCTGCTGCCCGAAGTACTGGCCAAGGACCTGTCCGTTCAGGAAGACAAGCGGAGTCTCGAGCTGAAGCGGTCCAACGAAGTTCGTTCTCTTCTCATGCCAGACATCGACTGAGAGCTGGAGACGATCGCCAATGATTCCCTTGTAACCGCCCTCGACCACTTCATGAATCGTGGGCTTCGGACGATCGATATCGAAGAGCTGGTCAGGCTGCACAACGAACCCTGCTGCACCACCGACAGGCGGTACGAGAAGTGTCGTGCCAACCTGCGCCGCAGTCGGCGTGCGCGAGCCGAGGAACGTCGCGATTCCGTTCGCGGCCTGTGCTGCTGCGGCGGCCGCATTTGGAACGCCCTGCTGCGTGAACTGAGCCGTAAACTGAGCGGTCAGGGCTGCGACAATACCAGCCTTCGCCGCTGCGAATGAAGCCGCATATGGATTCGCCGGCACGAACGATCCCGTTCCATTAAATGCAGGGAAGACTTTCATGCAGAGATCGCCAAGTCCGCCCGTGCAATCGCGGCGGAAGCTGAGGCCGGTCTCGGGTGTACCGAGCGCCTTGATGTTCAGGATCGGCGTCTTTGTCGCAACGAGATCCAGGAACAGGTTGTTCGTGCTCGGCGTCGAGAACGCGCGGTTGTACGTGAGGCGAAGGCTGTTGTTCTCAGTCGGCTTGAAGACGAGTGCAACACGCGGTGAGAAAACAGGATCCTCGAGTCTCGAGTGCTTGTCGACACGCGCGGCTGCGGTGAGCTCGAACATGTCAGTCAGCTTCGTCACCGAGTGGATGTATCCACCGACTTCGGTGATGTCGTCATCGTCTTCATTGCTGCCGTTGATCGTTCCTTCCGTTCTCGGCTGCGTATTGATGTAGTCGAGTCCGTAGAGAATGCGCTCGCGATCGTTAGCGAGATTGAATCCGTGCTGGATCTGCGCAGCGAACTGGCGTGATTTGTCGATGATGCACGCCTGGTCAGACGCGTTCGGGCACTGCGTGGTTGGAGCGATCTTCTGAAGCAGGTATGTCTCGCCCGCATCGCTTGTATTCATGAACGCCTGAGCGAAGAGGCGGCCAACGCGTCCGCGAAGCTGGAATGTCTGATAAACCCAATCCTTTACCTGCGCGGGGCCGAGTCCTGTGGGCTCGACAGCGCTTCCTGCTTTGCTGCGGCCGTAGTTCGCGATGAACTCGCTGCCCGGAGTCGGACGGAAGTCGATGCGCGCCTCGCCGCCATAACGGCGAATGTCGGGATCACGCGGTTTCTTCTCGTCGTCTGACGGATCGGCAGGGTTGCCGATGGAATCAGCTTTCGGGAAGCTCCATTCGGTTGCGCTCATGATGTCGAACGTTCCCTTCACTGCGAGCTTGTTCGACAGGGCCCATGCCGTGCGCACGGCTCCGCGCATGTAATCCTGGTTTCCACCGTCGAGCGTGATCGTCGTCTCACCCTTTGCATCAGGGTTGACCGAGGTTCTTTCGAATGGCGAGCGGGTCGTGACAGCCATGACACCGCTGGCCGTGTTCGGTCCATAGAGGGCCGCGCCCGGGCCGAGAACGACTTCGATATGATCGATGTCTTCCTGTGCGGTTGGGCTCAGGTACGGAATGTTGACGCGAAGCGACGGGACAAAGGCGAAGCGGTTGTCCGTAAGCGTCATCAACGCGCCGGAGAAGATGTTATTGAATCCGCGCGCGACAACATTCGAGCGCGCAATACCACCGCGAGCAACGTCGATACCCGGCAGCGACGCAACGTGATCGGCAATGTTCACCGCCGCACGGGACTGTACTGCCTCAGTGTTCACAACCTGAACTGATGCAGGCGCGTCGAGCACCTTCTCAGGCGCACGCGATGCGGCCGTGACAACAGCGTCGAGCTGCATGACGCTGGATTCGAGCTGGAAATTGAGCTCGGATGATCCGCCGGTGCCGATGCTGAGATTCGGCCGGCTGATTCTTGCGTAGCCAAGCCCGCGCACCGTCACCTGATAGTTTCCAACACGAGGTACGGTCAGCCGATAAGCACCTTCTGCATCGGCAGTGTCCGCCGCTACCACCGTCGTGCCGCTCAAGGCCTCGATGATGGCATTAGGCACTGGCTTTCCTTCTCTGTTCGTGATCTTTCCGGTGAGAGTCGCCGTCTGTGCCTGCAATGGCGCGGCAACCGCCATCATGGCAAGCACGAACAACATTCGAATCCGGTTTCCGGACATCCGCTACCTCGATTTCGTGAAATTGTAGACAGAGGGCGCACCAATTCA